>JAQUQK010000096.1 GCA_028716125.1 Thermoplasmatota archaeon
TCGCCAGTTAGCGCAAGCCAGCGGAACGGCCCCCTCCCCTCGCAGAACATCGGGCGTATGTAGGCCTTTACGAATCCCGGATATGCGAATGCGTCCTTGAATCCGAACGCTAGCGCCTGCCCCCTCAAATTGTTGCCGTAATCGAAAACGATTGCGCCCTTCTTCTGGAATTCGACCATTGCCTTGCAGTGCTCTGCCATTGACTTCATCGACTGGCGCACGTATTCTTCGGGATTTTCCTTGCGCAGTTTTGTGGCTTTGTCCAGATTTTTACCAGCAAATCCCGCAGGAACATAGCCGTTGAGCGCGTCATGCGCGGAAGTTTGGTCTGTAATTACGTCAGGAATAACGTCGCGCTTGAGCAATTCGGGCAGAACGTCAGCGCAATTGCCCACAAGCCCGACGGACATTGCTTTCCCTTTATTCTTAGCATCAAGTACAATCTTCAGCGCTTCGTCCAAGTCCCAAACCATCTTGTCGCAGAATCCTGCCTTTACACGGCGCTCTATGCGCTTTGGATCAACGTCAATCACGAGCCCTGCGCCTCCGGCCATTTTTATCGCAAGCGGCTGCGCCCCTCCCATTCCGCCGCACCCTCCGGTAAGGACGAATTTGCCTTTAAGCGACGAATTGAAATGCTTGCGCCCGCAGGCCGCGAACGTCTCGTAAGTTCCCTGGATTATTCCCTGCGTGCCGATGTAGCACCAGGAGCCGGCGGTCATCTGGCCGTACATCATCAGCCCTTTCGCCTCAAGTTCGCGGAAATGCTCCCAGTTCGACCATTTCGGGACAAGATTAGAATTTGCAATAAGAACGCGCGGCGAGTGTTTGTGCGTCCTGAAGACAGCAACGGGCTTGCCCGACTGAACAAGCATAGTTTCGTCATCTTCAAGGTTCTGCAAAGTCTCAACAATCTTGTGGTAGCAGTCCCAGTTTCGCGCCGCCTTTCCAGTCCCGCCATAAACAATTAGTTTCTCCGGCTCTTCCGCGTTCTCCAGATTGTTCATCAGCATTCGCAAAATTGCCTCTTGCCTCCATCCCTTGCAGGACAATTTGGAACCGCGAGGCGCTTTTATTGGAACAAATTTCTCTTTTTTCTTGGCGGGCATTGGAATCGAAACGGCATTGGTTGGAGATATAAAACCCTTTTATCTTCATATCCGATTTTCCTCCGTGACCCTTATCCTTAAAGTCGATTCGTCCAATCCGGACAAAGGCGCAATCGCCAAGGCGGCGCAAATAATCAGGTCCGGCGGCCTTGTCGCCTTTCCGACAGAAACGGTCTACGGCCTTGGCGCCAACGCGCTCGATGGCGCGGCAGTCAAGAAAATTTACGAAGCAAAAGGAAGGCCAAGCGACAATCCGATGATAGTCCACATTGCCGACAAAAAGGCGCTGGCGCAGATTGCAGAAGTGACACCATCTGCGGAAAAATTGGCGGGCGTTTTCTGGCCCGGCCCTCTTACAATTGTTCTAAAAAAGAAAAAGATCGTTCCGAAGGAAACTACGGGCGGGCTTGACACTGTTGCCGTGCGAATGCCTGACCATCTGGTGGCGCTCGCGCTCATAAGTGAAGCGGACGTTCCGATTGCTGCCCCTTCCGCCAATCTTTCGGGCAAGCCAAGTCCCACAAAGGCGGCGCACGTAATCGAGGATTTCAACGGAAAGATTGACTGTATAATCGACGGTGGCTCGTCGCGCATCGGTTTGGAATCTACGGTGCTTGATCTTACTTCGGAAATTCCAACCATTCTGCGCCCCGGCTTCATCACACCCGAAGATGTAAGAGACGTTCTTGGTTCCGTCGCAATCCATCCGGGCGCAACCGGAAAAGTCGATGAAGGAAACGCCAAATCCCCCGGAATGAAATACCGCCATTACGCGCCAAAAGCCAAAATGATTCTCTTCGAAGGCGAAAAGGAAAAAGTGCTGGCGCGAATCGCAAAAGAGGCGAAGGCGCAAAAGAGCGCAGGCGTTCTGCTATTCGATGACATTCCAGGCATTTCAAAAAAAATCAAAATACTTGTTGGCGGGAATACTTCAAATAATATTGAAACCCAGTGCAGGATTTACGACGCGCTGCGGGAATTTGATACAAGGGGCGTAGATTTGATACTTGCGCAGGGAATTGCGCCGGAAGGTTTCGGGCTTGCGATAATGAACCGCCTGCGCAGGGCGGCGGGTTATAGCATCGTGAATGTTTAGCGGGTGATGAAATGGAAGCAAAGAAAGTTTCGCAGTCAAGAAGCATTGCAACCCAGCTGGTTTTGCCGCGCGACTCGAACAGCAGGTGGGGCCTTTACGGCGGAAAACTGGTTGACTGGATTGACAGCATTGGCACAGTCATAGCGATGCGCCACTGCAACAAGCGCGTGGTCACCGCGTCGATAGAATCACTGAATTTCCTTTCGCGCATAAACCTCGGCGATATCGTGATGATGGATGGCTGGGTGAACCACACCGGAAACACTTCGATGGAAGTAGAGGTAAAGGTGGATGTTGAGGACTGGAAGACCGGCGAGAAGCGCCACGCCTGCAATGCAATTCTCACTTATGTCGCAATAGACGACAACGGAAAGCCGATTGAAGTTCCAGGGCTTGAACTCACGACGGACGCAGAAAAGAAACGATGGCGCGCCGCCGAGAAGCGCAAGAAGGCAAAAGAGAGTTGTGAAGAATGATTGAGCTTCTGATACTTTTCGGCGCAGGATTCATTCTTGGAATTTTATTCGTTTATTTCGCATTTGTGAAGCCGCTCAAGCGCAAGGTGGCCGATCTTATCTCGCGCAAACAATCCCTTTCCACCACATACGGAAAAATTACCGAGCAGTTCGCGCCTTTCATGGCGCATTACCCTTACGACCCGCAGAATTTTCGCTTCATCGGAACGCCCATTGACGGCATACAGTTCAACGAGAACGAAGTCGTTTTCGTAGAAATAAAATCTGCAAAATCCAAGACAAGCCCGCTCCAGAACCGCATAAAATGGCTGATTGAGAACGGGCGTGTCCGCTGGAAGGAATTCCGGATAGGGTAAAATCGTGGGGTAAATATATCCCTTTCTTATTACGGGCTGATTTTCATGAAGTATGATGCCGTTGTGGTGGGTGCGGGCATTATCGGAATGGCGACTGCGTATCACGTCTTGCGCACCAATCCGGGGAAGAAAATTCTCGTGATTGAGAAATTCGCAGCCCCCGGACAGGGCAACACTGCAAAAAGCGCTGGCGCTTACAGGAACGTTTTCTCGTCGAACACAAATTTCACGCTTTCCGACACTTCAGTAAATTATTTCCTTGACATCCATGACAAAGGCGTTGACATCGGGCTTGAGAAGGCTGGATATCTCTGGCTTTTCACAAAAGAACAATATGAGAAGCGCAAGCCGCTTTTCGACGACATGATTAGAAATGGCGTTGAGCTGCGCTTCATACCGCAGAATGAGTTGAAGCAAATCCTTCCAGACCTTAACCCGAAGCCCGATGACGAAGAGGCGCAGATGATGGGGCTTGGCGAGATTCACATCGGCGTCTTCGGCAAGAAGTGTGGATTCATCGATGCTGACCGCCTGACGCGCTACTACGAGCAGGAGTTCAAGGCCATCGGCGGCGAGATAAAATACAACACGGAAGTCAAGAAACTGATAGTCGAGCCTAACGAGCCGATTGGGGTTCCATGGGAGCCCTTCATCTGGCAGGACGTCAATGTTGTTGGCGTCAGCACAACTGCCGGAGAAATTCGCGCAGACAAGATTTTCGTGGCAACCAACGCATGGGCGCCCCAGCTTCTGGATGCAGTTGGAATTGACAGCCTTATAAAATCGGCAAAGCACCAGATGTTTGTTCTTCGTAGCGAAAAGATGGACCGGCTGATGCACCCCAAGGGGCTAAGCGAAAAGGAAATCCTGCCATTTACAATTCTTCCGAAATCCGTTGTTTACATTCGCCCGGATGTCCACGAGGGCAGTTTCTGGGTCAGCGCCCATGACGGGCTTGGGCACGGCCTGAAATTCGAGGAAGATCCTAAACCCGAAAACGAATTCTATGAGTACAACATATATCAGATTCTGCGCAAGTATCTGCCTATAGTCGACGGCGTGAATCCGTCAAACAAGTGGGCGGGGCTGTATGATGTGAATTCCATAGACGCAAACCCGTACATTTTCGAGAAGGGCAACGTCATATCCGTAATCGGCCTTTCAGGCAGCGGAATAATGAAGGCGGACGCAGTCGGGCGCATCGCAACAGCAATGTACAACGGCCAGGAATACGCCGAACTTTACGGCGGAAAGAAATTCAAGGTAAGCGACCTTGGAATCAGCAACCGGAAGGTGGAAAAGGAACTTTTCGTGCTGTAATCGCCCAATTTTCCTTCTTTTTCAAATTCAACAACATTTTTTACGGCATTTCAGATGACCTGCAGGTTAGTATGAATTCCAGATTTGCGGCGCTTTTCGCAGTCGTGCTTTCGCTTACGTTCCTGCTCTTGGCAGTTGCGCCAATATCCTCAGCGTGCGACACATTCGTCGCAATGGGAGACGTTACCGCGAACGGCCACGTCATTTTCGGCAAGAACAGCGACCGTCCAGCTTTTGATTGCCAGCCCCTTCTTTACCATTCTCGCGCCGAATGGCCGGCAGGCAGCACTCTGAAACTGGAATACATTGAAATCCCACAGGCAAACGTCACATATGCGACAATCGGCTGCAGCCCGTACTGGTGCTACGGCTATGAAATGGGCGTTAGCGAGTGGGGGGTTGTTGCAGGCAATGAAGCAATATGGACAACCACGCTTGCAGTTTCAAAGCAGATGCCGCCTGAGCGCGGTTTTGTGGGGATGGATTTGCTCCGCATCGGATTGGAGCGCAGCAAGACCGCGCACGAATGCCTACAAGTGATAACTTCACTTCTTGAGCAATACGGCCAGTGGGGTTCTGCGGAGCCGAAAGCCGCCGACACCGACGGATCATATGACAACAGTTTCATAATCGCAGATTCAACCGAAGCATGGATTCTTGAAACCGCCGGAAAGGATTGGATTGCAAAGAGAATCACAGCAGGCACTGACTCAATCTCAAATGCCCCTTCACTTTTGAGCGATTGGACCGAAGGCACGCTTCCTGCAGGAACACCTTTCATGGCAGTTTATTCAGACAATACTCAGCCGGCGACGCTTTCCGGGCGCTCGAGGGAATTGCGCTCCCAAATGCTGCTCGACCAATATGCCCAAGACGGGATTGAGTTGCGCGACATGATGGCGATTGCGCGCGACCACAACGTTTCAGTTCCGGGAATTTGCATGCACCAGATTCCAGCCCTGAACGAAGACATAACCGCAGGCTCTCTAATGGTCGTTCTTCCAAAACAGCCAGGCGAGCCGATTGAAATGTGGTGGACTCCTGTCCAGCCATGCTCTGGAATTTACGTCCCGCTTCTTTTCGAATCGGGCAAACCGCCGGAAGTAATGTCAAAGACCGGCTCGCAGGGAAAAACGGTGACTGCCCCCAGCGCAGTCCAGGCGGACACGTTCAACAAGTCGTCATACTGGTGGCTTTTCAAGAGTGTCTGCGACCTTGGCCTCGATGCGGCGACACGCGCCAGTTTCGACAATGTTGAAATCCAGTTTGAAAGCGAAATGGCGGCAGTAAAAGCGAACCCTGAAACTGCGCCAGCGTTCACGGAAAAGTGCACCGACACGGCACTCTCAACAATATTAAGCGCGAAGCTTCAGGGAACCGACACTGAAAAGCCGCAGGTCTATGGTGTATCGGCAAAGAAAGGCGCAGATGGAAAAACCGCGCTTTCAGCAAATTTCTCCGACGACATTAAAGTTGAAATTTCAAGCGTCAAGATATTCGTCGAAGGGAACGATGTGACGAATCAATCTGAAATCTCGTCCACTGGATTCCGGTATGTTGCAGATCTTCCAAAAACATTCGACTTGCGCATTGAATTAAACGACGTAGCCGGAAATTCTGCAATTTTCGAACAGAAAGCAAAGGCGCAATCGGCCGGGGCAGTGCCGGGATTTGAAAGCGCACTTTTGATACTGGCTGTTTGCATATTTTTCATTTCGGCAAGATTAAGAAAATGATGGTTTTCAACATCATTCCGTTTTCTTCGGTGGCGACGAGCTTGGGAACTGTAAGGCAAGCGAAGTGCTTCCCACACCAATGAGCATCAAAAACCAGGCAACGCAAATCAATATTGTTGCGGTAAATGATATTGCTGTAACTGGAATCATTGCTATGATCATTCCAATTACCAGCAGAATTCCGCCCGTCCTAATGTTGTTGCTTGCGCCATTTATGTCGCCAAGTCGGAATATGAAAACTATGAACATAATATATCCAATCAGATAAACAATCGCGCCTGCGATAAATACCAATAAAATCCAAATCAACGTCACGATTGTTGGATCGCTCAACGCTTCAAAAAAGGTCGTTGCATTGCCAGTAGCCAAATCTGTGAATACCGATGTGCCGATTGTCAAAATTACACCGATTGCGCCTGAAGTTATTGTTGAGAATCCGATTATAGCAATAAGCATTCCTGTGCGACCAATTTTCAAACGTGTGGGGTCATATTTCTTAAAAAAATCAGTTGATGTGAAAAAACATATGTATGCAATAAAGGCCATCACGATAGATCCGATGTAAACAAAAACGAGCACCGAAGGCGGTATTTTGGTTAGAACTAATACTGCTCCCAAAAGACCTATTGTCGTAGAAAAGAATTGTAATATGCTTCCTGTCTTAAATCGCTCCAATCCCTGAATCAAATCCACGGTTTTGGCTTTATATGGAGCACACCCACTAACTTCCGCATAAAGTTCTGAATTCTCCATTGTTGCCACCGATGTTAAATTGATATTGCGCTTAAAACCTTTTTTTACAGCAAAATCGCCGCTAAAATCCCGACAACTATAATTCCAACAATCCCCATTACTGCAGTAGCGCCAGTCTGGCACTTGTATGCTGTTTTT
>JAQUQK010000097.1 GCA_028716125.1 Thermoplasmatota archaeon
GAAACGTTCTTCCGCGGCTTCCTGCAAAACAGGATTGGCCTCATCGCCGCATCAATATTGTTTGGCTTTGCGCACATAGGATACGGAACAGTAGCGCAGATCGTATTTCCATTCATCTACGCCCTTGTGTTTGGCTGGCTTTACAAGAGAACGGGAACGCTTGTGGCGCCAATGGCCGCGCATTTCGCATACGACATGATAGTTTTGGCGCTGGCGCAGATTGGCGGATAGCGCAATTTGCACCATCTTCCTTATCGGCAGATGATTTATCCAAACTATTTATAAAAAGAAAACGAATAACGTATATTCGATGGAAATGATTGGAGGAAATTATCTTGCGGCTGCCGCAGTCTGCGGCATTCTGTTGGTTTCGGCGTTTAGCGGATGCCTGTCTCTGCCTGCGGCCAGCATTGCTTTCATCGGGGGCGGGAACGAAAAGGGGCTTGCAACCCACTTTACTGTGCCATTCTGCAGGCCGGGCGACGAGTACGCATACGGCACAATATACGAAATTGAAACGAGGCTCAATGGCTCAGTGGAAAAATCAAACGGCTCCGAGCCCCCATCACTGTGCTTCAAAGTCGGAGATTCTCCTGTCCAAGCTGTTGACGGGTTCATGAACTTGCACAACACATACCCTGTAAATTACGCCCTTACCGAAGAGTACGCAAAAAGGAACAATTTGTCTCTTGGTTGCTTGGCGGGCGTCGAGTATTTCGACCTGGACTGCAACGAAATGATAATGGACGAGATGTACGCAATGATGGGTATGGAAGCCTCGGATGGCAGCACGTCGGCGAAATTTGACATGCACACCAAAAGCTTTACGGACGGCAACACTTCTTTCGATGACGAGGATTTCAGTGAGATGAGATACCAAGGAAAGACAATAGCATACCAGGAAGAGAGTCCTGATGGGATTTCGGCATTCGACCGCAAGCTCATCAACGGATACGATTGCCTGGCGTATCTGCAGTTCAGCGGGAATGAAACTGACTCGGGCGATTATTTCGTGGATATGGTGTCTATTTTTGCTTCAAGCAGCAATGAGGGGGGCACTTCCATCTCAATGGCACCATCACCCGGCGTGGATTTTAGAAATCGCGCTTTTTTCGGAGACAACGGGAACATTTTCGACACAATTGACAGAGTAACGTACGACGGCCCCGAAAATGACGGTGGTTCAAATGACGGGGCATCATCTGAGAATATGCTTTCTGTTTCATATTCGATGGTCTGCTGGCTCAACGCCACGATTCCATATCCGGTTCTTGTAGAATATGAGATAAATATCACATACGGAAACGACGCCATTCTTGCCAAAGGATATGGAGTTCTTGAATACAACGCAGGGCAGGGAGAACTGCCTTTTGGGTCATGCGGATGCGGCGGTTATTTCCAGGATAATGGCGCAATTGGGCAGGAACCCTGGGATGGATTTGCTCCTGGCGACGGTGCGAACTGCGAGCTTGAATATCCGCTCTCTGAGGCAATATCTACGGTCGTGGATGATCCTCTGAATCTTGACCTTAAGCAATATCTTGAAGGCCATCCTGACGCATATATCCAAAGCGCCAGATATTCGCTGTCGTCAAGCCCGTTTCCCGGAATTCAAGATGGCTCGCTTGAAACGCATTCCTGGCACCTGATATTCAGCGATTGGGATGGAAACGGGTTCGACATAACTTCCGAAAAACAGTTCTTGAGATACGGCGACGTTTCAGTTCCGATTCCAAGCTTGCCGCAGATTTCGGGCATATCGTCCGGAGGGGAGATCCGCGCATTCAAATTGTCCAAAGATTTTTTCCCCGAACGTGTTCCAACAGTTCAGGGCGCGATCGATTCATGGCGCAATACCGCGTCCCCCGAGCCTGCCGGGAATAGGATTACTCACATCTCATGGGGCATAGACGAATTTTATTACGATATATACAATGAATGGGAGGAAGACATTTCCATGTATGTGGAAGATAGCTCACAGGATATTTTCCATCTTTGCGCCGGATGGTCCGATTCCAATACCAATTACAGCATGGGATCCGGCTCCGTGGACTTCAATCAGACCGAGAATCAATCAATGGCGGCAATCGGGCTTTGGCCATGCAGCATAATTTTCTTGGAGGAGTTCGGCCTTAATTACAAGGGCCAATCTGTGTCGATTGGCGGCGGCGACTGGGAAATGATTGCAAGCGGCGGGCAATCCAAATATGCCGTTTCCAAGCTTTCCATGAATGCGCCAGTACTAACCAAAGAAGAAATAATCATCGGAGTTGGCGGCCTTTCACTCATCGCGTTGATTGCCCTTGTACTTCCGGGCCTGAAATGGTTCTTTGCAAACGCGTTTTTCGTGCCTCTTTATGCCAGATTCAAGGGGGATGATGCCCTTGAGAACGAAAAGAGAAACAAGATACTCCAAATGATACGGAAAGGAAAAGGAATGAGTATAAGCGAAATAATGGAGGAAACAGGAGTCTCTTGGGGCGCGATAGTTTACCATCTGTCCGTTCTGGAGCGCGAGGGGCATTCCGTTTCAGTCCGCAAGGGCAGGGAGCGCATATTCTTCCCAATTGAAAAGCCGCGCAGCGAATACGAAAAGGATGCAGTTCTAAAGAACCTTTCAACCGCACAGATATATGAACTTATACGCGGCAATCCGGGAATCGTGCAGAAATACATCTCTGATGAAATGGGAATGAAGCACTCTTCGGTCTACTGGCACATAAACCGCCTCAAGGACACGGGACTCGTTCGGGAAGAAAAAGTCGGGCGCAACTCGCAGTATTTTCCCGATGCAAAAAACGAGAATTGAGCCGAAGCGTAGACGACTTATACAATCTATATTTAAATAAAAGCGAGATGCTGTAATATTGATGGCTATGACACATATGACGTCGAAGAGAGGTGTGATTTCGGCATTAGTCTGCTTGGCGCTTCTGACTATTGCGTTCAGCGGCTGCATTTCGGATGTTGCGAATTCCGTTGCAGGAATAGGGGAGCGGCCATGGGAAAGCGCAGAGTCCCAAAAATCCGGCTATGGAACCAAATCCACGCCACATGGGGAGCCAAGCGTTGACGAATCAGATGTTGATTACACATTCCGCGGAGCAAACTATCTTCCGCCTTTTGCGGCCAAAAAGACAATCACAATCACTAATGGATTTGGCAGCGCCCGCGACTGCGCCCTTGCCTCGAACAACTGCGAAATCCACATACAGACGTGGAACGAGTCTGGATACAAGTTCGTTGCAACACTTGAGGCCGGAGGCTTTACTCCATACGAAGCCGAATCCAACCTGGAAAAAATCCAAGTGAAGAACACGGATTCCCTTTCAGACGGAGTCCTTTCAATCGGTATCGAGGCCGAATACGGCGGCAGCAGCCAGCTGATTGGCCTTGGGTATTATGAGTCAGTTAATGTGGAAGCATACGTTCCTTCTTGGGCGTCCTATGAATTGTACGCCGGAGCATCCGGAGGCGACGTGTCGATTGAAGGAATAAGCGGAACTCGATTGTCTGTGGAAACGTCAGGCGGCGACGTTTCTGTCCGGGACGTTGTTGGAAGCCGACTGTCGATAGAGACGTCCGGCGGAGATGTCCTGGTGAAGAACTCGGCCTCGCAGCAGATTCGATTTAAAACGAGCGGCGGCGACATAACAATGGATGGACTTGAGTGCGAGGATGCTTCCATACAAACTTCAGGCGGAGACATATCTGGAGAAATTATCGCCGACAGGCTGGATATGGAAACATCGGGCGGCGGCATAGAAGTGAAAATAGGGAGCGTTGAATACGGAAGCTATGACGTTTCGACTTCCGGAGGAGACGTTTCCATTTACGTGAAGAATGGAGAGAAATACGGCTATGACGTGAGGGCTAAAAGCTCTAGCGGGCAGATTACCATAAGGCTGTCGGACTCCGAAAACCTAGGTGACTACGAAGACGAGGACGAAGCGCATTACCGCACCCAAGACTACGAATCAAAGGACGTACAGGTCAAAATGAATATCAAAACGTCAGGTGGCGACATCTTCGTCAGCGATTAGGGGAGAACATGACGATTGGACACCGCCTGCTCTGCTCTTGCATTATTGTCTGCATAATATTCTCCGCTTTTTCAGGATGCATATCGTCGGATCTTCCGCTTCTTTCCACGTCTCAGGATGACGGGGCGAAATCTGGGGCGGTCCAATTTATAGTTCCATACAGCAGGCTTGGCGACTGGGTGGCATACGGAATAACTGAAACCGCTGACGATTCCGATGAAGAGGAAGATGCGAATTCTGGCGAGGAATACGATGATGAAGACGACGAGGACTGCGAGTCTGGCGGCTTTCCAGTAGAATGCTTCCAGATAGGCGAATCTGTTGTGGAATCCTGCGACCAGTTCATGAACCGCCACAGGGCATATGCCGTAGACGCCACATTCAATCTTGGCCTGCTTTCGCTTTTCTGCTCAACGAATTTTTCCTACAATGTGGACCTGGATTCAAACAAGTGCCTGTCAGCGGAGTATTCCGCCGAAGGGGCGTTCGGCCTCTTTGTGTTTTTCGCTGCGGGAAAGGAAAAATCAGTAGTTTTCGAGCCGCAGGAATACCTTCTTTCGCCATATATGGAATTCCAGGGCAAGACGATAATCGGCGACGGAAAGAACCTCGAGGATGAAAACGCAGTGCACTGCTCGGAACGCGCCCGGATAAACGGCCAGGACTGCCTTGGTTACAAGAAGGAATTCTCGGAAATGGGCGCGATATCAGGGCTTGTGGGGCCGCTTTATTCCTTGAGCGATTATTTGGGTGGCTCGACATGGAGCGGTTCGTCAAACGGGGACGATGGACAAAACATTCAGGATGATGAGGTTTCGGGATTTGTCAGATACTGGCTAAACCCCACTTCCCCGTATCCCGTGCTTATCGAGGTTGTATTCGACTCAGTTTCGGGCGACGGGCTTGAAGAAATAGAAGACGCTTCTTCAATCAGCTTCTTTTTGAATTACGCTGCCGGAAAGCAGGAGATTCCATTTGATTCGTGCAGATGCGGCGGCGTGATAAGGGATAGGGGTGTGATGGATTTCACCTCATGGAACGGCTTTGCTCCAGCGGATGGGGCGGGGTGCGGCAGTGAAATGGATTTTACGCTCGGAGAGGCATTGGATTCCATAGAAAGCGACGTTCTTTCGATAGAATTCAAGAACTACGTCTCAAGCCATCCTGACGCATATCTTCAGAGCGCGACTTACTCCATTGAAAACGAGTCGTCGCCTGTAAGCATTTCAGGAACAACTGCGCAATTCGACGCCCTGCACAATTGGCATCTCATATTCAGCGATTTTGGCGGGAACGGATTTGAGATTAACAGCACCGTGCGGGAAATAAGCTATACTGGAACGCTGCTGCCGCCCGTAAATTCGTATGATGGGGAAATAGCTGCATATGCCATTCCGAAGGAAGGTTTTCCAAAAGAAGTTCCGACGATAATGTGTGCCATTGAAGCATGGAAGGAATTTGCGTCCTTGGAATACGCGCAGGCGGGAATTAATTTCGTATCATGGGGAATCCCGGGAGATTGCTACCCTGGCAACGGGACGCTGCAATCACCAGACGGAAGTTCGGCCTTGGATCTCTTCAAGCTTCGGGCAGGCTATTATTTCTACGGCGGAGAGTATTACATCGCGCCCGGAGACATAGGCAAAAGCAGCTGCAGCAACGAATCTATTGCTTGCATAGACATAGCTGGAAAATGCATAGAATCGTTCGACGAGACGATGACGCTTTCTGCTGTGGGTTCCAGCTCCCCTTCCGGATTCTCAAATTGGATAGAGGACGTCATTTCCAGATATTCGATGTCGCAGATGCAGATGTACAATTTTGCCGCCACAAAGGAGAACATTGCCCTTGGCGCTGGCGCTCTCTCGTTTTTCGCCCTGCTTGCCTATCTCTGGCCGGGCCTGAAATGGGCTGCAGGCAAAGGGATCATTGCGCCTTTCTATGCACGTTTCCACGGCGAAGGCGCCCTTGAGAACAAGGTGCGCGACAGGATTCTTGGAATGATAAAAAGCAATCCCGGCGCAAGCATGAGCGACATAATGCGCGAGGCGGGTTTGTCCTGGAGTTCCGCAGTTTACCATCTTACGGTCCTTGAGCGCGAAAGCCACATCGTTTCGGTGCGCAAAGGAAGGGAAAGGATGTTTTTCCCAAAGGAAAAGTCGCGCATGGAATACGAGCGCGATGCAGTGCTAAAGAACCTCTCGACGGCGCAGATATACAAGCTGATCCAGAAAAATCCGGGAATAATACAAAAATACATCTCCGAGGAGATGGGGATGAAGCACCCGTCCGTAAACTGGCACATTGGAAGACTTAAGGAAGCAGGCTTGGTACGCGAGGAAAGAGCCGGAAGAAGCACGCAGTACTTCCCGAACGGCGGCAACTGACTGATTCCCAAAAATTAAAACTCCCCTTCCGATACTCTTGCAATGTCAGGCTCAACCATAATCGCGCCATCGATACTTTCGGCAGACTTTTCGCGCCTTGGAGAAGAAGTGAAGGCAGTTGACGCAGCAGGCGCAGACTGGATACACGTTGACGTGATGGATGGGCATTTTGTGCCCAATATCACAATCGGGCCGCTTGTCGTAAAAGCAATCAGGGGCGCAACCAAGAAGACGTTCGACGTTCATCTGATGATTGAAAATCCCGACAAATATATTGATGATTTTGCAAAGGCCGGGGCGGATTACGTCACAGTCCACGTCGAAGCTTGCCCGCACCTTCACCGCACGCTTCAGCACATAAAATCCCTTGGCAAGAAGGCTGGAGTAGTGGTAAATCCGGCAACGCCCGTTTCCTCGATAGAAGACGTTCTTGGCGAAGTGGATTTGATACTTCTTATGACCGTAAATCCGGGATTCGGCGGCCAGGAATTCATAAAAGCCGTAGTGTCGAAGATCAGGAAACTGAGCGCCATGCTGAAGGAGCG
>JAQUQK010000098.1 GCA_028716125.1 Thermoplasmatota archaeon
CGAGCCAGTATTTGCGGAAATTGCATCAGTCTCAAAAGACAATTCAGACGCCAATCTGCTCGAAGCGGCATTCGACAGGCAGGCGCTTGAGAATTTATACAAGAATGCGCCGGAAATCCTGAAGCCCCAAATGCGCATCAAAATAGACCTCGCAAATCTCCGCATTTTGGCAAGGGCGCCAAAGCAGGCAAACGGCGCGAAACTCGTTTCAATCGCATCCGTTTCGTTCGGCACGGTGTCAAGAGATGAAATAATCGCGCTTTTCGGCAAGGGCGACGATGCGATTGCGGCTACGCTTAAAAATAGGATTCCGTTCGCAGCAAAATTCCCTGATGTGGGGCAGATGGAAATTGAAATGGAGAACGCATTCCTTCGGGGCGTCCGCAGGACAAGCGCGGACGTTTTCGGGCCAGGCCCGGCAATATCGTATTTCATATCACGTTTCAACGAGGCCCGCAACGTAAGGGCGGTCCTTCTCGGCAAGCAGTCAAATCTTGAACCCGAAATAATAAGGGCGTTGCTGAGGTTTGCGGACTGAAGGTGAAAAAATGTCGCAATATGGGATAGCAATCATCGGGGATGACGAAACGGTCGCTGGCTTTGGGGCAGCGGGAATCGCCGCATATCCAGTAAGCGATTCGGACAGCGCTCTAGGAGTCCTGCAGAACGTTCGCAAAATGAACTACGGCATAATATTCATAACAGAGGCTTACGCAAAAGGGCTCGAGACGCTTATAATAAATATAGGAACGGAAGCGCTTCCGATAATAATCTCGATACCTGGAAAGGAAGGCTCGAAAGGCGTTGGCATAAAATGGCTGCAGAAAGTGGCCGAGCGCGCAGTCGGTTTCGACATATTGTCTCAGAATAAATAAGGATTAATCTACAAGGAAGTAGTTGGCATGGGAAGCATAATCAAGATTTCAGGTCCGGTCGTAATTGCCGAGGGAATGAGCGATGCGAAAATGTACGACGTTGTAAAGGTCGGCAATCCAAAGCTCACTGGAGAAATAATCGGCTTTGAGGGCGACAAGGCGACGATACAGGTTTACGAGGAGACTGCGGGAATTGGTCCAGGCGAGCCCGTAGAATCGACGAACATGCAGCTTAGCGTCGAGCTTGGCCCCGGCATCATGGGCCAGATATACGACGGCATACAGCGCCCGCTTGAAGTCCTGAACGCGATGTCTGGGTGCTTCATGGCCCGCGGGATAGATGCCCCATCCATCGACAAGAAAAAGAAATGGGATTTCGTTCCTTTGGCAAAGAAGGGCGATAGTGTTTCGCAAGGGCAGATAATAGGAACCGTCAAGGAAACCGAACTCATAGAGCACAGGATAATGGTTCCTCCGGGAATCAGCGGAAAACTCCTTTTGATTTCCGAAGGCAAGCACACAGTCGAGGAAACAATTGCAGTAATTGAAACATCATCTGGCAAAAAGGAAATCTCGATGCTCCAGAGATGGCCGGTCCGCAAGGGAAGGCCGTACAAGGAACGTCTAGCGCCAAATGCCCCGCTTGTGACCGGGCAGCGCATAATTGACACTTTTTTCCCGATTGCAAAAGGCGGAGTCGCGGCAATTCCAGGCGGCTTTGGAACCGGAAAGACAATCACGCAGCACCAGCTCGCAAAATGGGCGGATGCACAGGTCGTTGTATATGTCGGATGCGGAGAGCGCGGAAATGAAATGACAGAAGTATTAGAGGAATTCCCGCACCTGAAAGACCCGAGGTCCGGCAGGCCATTGATGGAAAGGACAGTGCTTATTGCAAACACTTCCAACATGCCATTTGCGGCAAGGGAAGCTTCGATTTACACTGGAATAACAATCGCCGAATACTATCGCGATATGGGCTATTCGGTCGCGCTCATGGGTGACTCGACGAGCCGCTGGGCAGAAGCGCTTCGCGAAATATCTGCGCGACTTGAGGAGATGCCCGGTGAAGAAGGATATCCTGCATATCTTCCGTCCAGGATCGCGGCATTTTACGAGCGCGCTGGCAGGGTAATTTCACTTTCAGGAATTGAAGGCTCGCTCAGCGCAATCGGCGCAGTGTCGCCTCCGGGTGGAGACCTGTCAGAACCTGTTTCGCAGGGAACGCTCAAAGTGGTAAAGGCGTTCTGGGCGCTCGATACGGCGCTTGCATACCGCAGGCACTTTCCGGCGATAAACTGGCTTACTTCGTATTCGCTGTATCTTGACGCAGTTTCCGGCTATTGGAAGAAGTTCGGAGAGGACTGGCGCGAGCTGCGCGCAAAGGCGATGGCGCTGCTCCAGAAAGAATCCGAGTTGCAGGAAATCGTTCGCCTTGTGGGTGTAGAATCTCTATCCATAAATGACAGGATACTTCTTGAAACCGCACGCTCGCTACGCGAAGACTTCCTTTACCAGAACGCATACCACGAAGTCGACACATATGCTTCGGAGCGCAAGCAATACGGAATGTTGAAAATAATTCTGGACCTGCACGAAGCAAGGATGAAAATGGCGTTCGAAGGCCAGCCTGCAAAAGACATACTCATGATGAAAGTCACTGCCGACATTGCAAAGATGCGCCTTGTGCCTGAAAAGGAGATGGAATCCAAATTCTTGGCGATAGAAAAAGAGATTCGCGAGCGGAAATCATCTCCGGGAGGGATGTAATTGGCAGCATCGGTAGCAAAGGAATACAAGACCGTTTCTTCCGTTTCCGGTCCGCTTCTAGTTGTCGAAAAAGTCTCTGGAGCGACTTACGGCGAGATCGTTGAGATAATTCACCAAGGCGAGACGCGCCGCGGAAAGGTGCTTGAAGTAAACCGGGACCGCGCACTTGTCCAGGTTTTCGAAGGCACATCCGGGATTGATTTGCCAAAGACGCGCGTAAGATTCATGGGAAAGGGAATTGAGCTTCCTGTTTCAGAGGACATTCTCGGCAGGATTTTTGACGGTTTCGGCACGCCAATAGATGGAAAGCCTGCAATAATTCCTGACAAGTCGCTTGACATAAACGGATCGCCCATAAATCCGTATTCAAGGGATTATCCCCTTGATTTCATCCAGACTGGAATATCGTCAATAGACGGACTGAACACGCTAATCCGGGGGCAGAAGCTTCCTATATTTTCGGGCGCAGGCCTGCCGCATCCGCAGATAGCTGCGCAGATAGCCAAATACGCCAAGGTTCGAGATGGTTCACAATTTGCAATCGTGTTCGCTGCGATGGGAATCACGTTCGAAGAGGCAAATTTCTTCATCCAGAGCTTCAAGGACAGCGGCGCAATCGAGCACAGCGTCATGTTCATCAATCTTGCAGACGATCCTGCGATTGAAAGGATTGCAACCCCGAGAATGGCGCTTACTGCCGCGGAATACCTTGCGTTCGAGAAGGAAATGCACGTTCTCGTCATAATGAGCGACATGACAAACTACTGCGAAGCGCTCCGCGAAATTGCTGCAGCAAGAAAGGAAGTCCCGGGCCGCCGCGGATATCCTGGATACATGTACACCGACCTTGCCACCATTTACGAGCGCGCCGGCAGGATTCACGGCAAAAAAGGCTCAATCACCCAATTGCCGATTCTCACAATGCCCGACGATGATATCACCCATCCGATTCCAGACCTTACTGGATATATCACCGAGGGCCAAATCCTCCTGAGCCGCCCGCTTCATAGGTCAGGGGTTTACCCGCCAATCGACGTCCTGCCCAGCCTTTCAAGGCTTAAGGACAGGGGAATTGGAAAAGGAAAAACGCGAGAGGACCACTCCGATGTTTTGAACCAGCTTTATGCGGCATACGCGTCAGGAAAAGAGGCGAGAGACCTTGCAGCAATTCTTGGCGAAACTGCACTAAGCCCGCTTGACCTGAATTTCCTGAAATTCGCAGCAGCATTTGAAAAGAAATTCGTTTCACAGGGTGCGGAAGAAGACCGCACTATAGAGCAGACGCTTGACATTGGATGGGAACTGCTTTCAATGTTGCCTGAAGAAGAACTGAAGCGCGTCAAGCCGGAGAACATCGCAAAATACCACCCGGCGCATATGCAGAACAAAAAATAAAGGGATGAAATGAGGCTTGCTGTAAAACCAACCCGAATGGAACTGCTCGGCCTTCGCAAGCGCCTAAAACTCGCAAGGCGCGGCCACGAACTCCTTAAGCAGCGCAGGGACGAGCTGATGCGCAGGTTCCTCGAAGTAATCAGGGACAGCAAGGCCCAAAGGGAGAAAACGGAATTGCTTCTTGAAAAATCTTACAAGGAGACCGCTGAGGCGAGGGCGCTTATGGACGAATCGTCGTTCCGCAGCAGCATGTTCATAGGAAAGCCCGCATTGGTTGACGTGGAGGTCAAGAACGTCGGCGGATTGTGGCTCCCCCGCATCACTACGTCCGCGCCTCCCGCTCCAGTTTATGGATTTGCAACGACTCCCGCAAAACTTGACACGGCAGTATCATCTATGCGCGAACTTTTCCCGGAACTCATAAAGCTTGCAGAGGTAGAGCATACGATAAGGGCACTTGCTTCCGAAATTGCCATAACGCGCAGGCGGGTTAATGCCCTTGAGCACATAATGATTCCGCGCCTGGAAGAGACAATAAGGTACATCGAGATGAAGATGGACGACGCGGAGCGCGCCGAGTTCTCGGCGAGGACAAAGATAAAGGAGATAGCGGAAAAAGCCGGAAAGAACGGCGCGTAATCTCTCCTTCCCTAACTATTTATTCCCGCATCTGATTTATCCAACGTGAATTTCAAACCGCGCAATTTCTCAAGATATCAGCAGCAGAGCGTAAAACCCACAGCGCCAAGAGCGCAGCCAAATCGCACACCCGAAATGCAGCGCATTCCGATGGGCGTAGAGGTGAAAATAGAGCAATATATAGAAGCGGCACTGGGCGCCGACTGGAAACAGGCGCAGATGCCAAGGATGCGCGACGAAATTCTCAAACTCAAGAAGCGTTACTGGAATTTTTCCGGCACTTCATACGGTATGTGGCCAACTCTTGCATATCTTGCATACCATTTTCCTGCATACTATTGCCAAATGCGAAACGTATATTCCAATCTTCTTTCATGCGGGATAATAAAAGAAAAAATGCGCATACTGGAAGTTGGTGCAGGCACTGGCGCTCCCGCGCGGGCTTTTGCTGATTTCCTGCCCGAAGTAATCCAGGCCGAATATGATGCCCTGGAGCCTTATGACGACAGCGTCAAGGCCATGAAATTCATACTCGATGGCGCAAATCCTTTGTGCAAGTTCAATTTCATAGAGAAACCAATCGAGCAATTCACGCCAACTGCAAAATATGACCTGATCTTGATGGCGAACGTCGCAAGCGAACTAAGAAATCCCGAGGAAGCAATCTCAAAATTAATGGAAAATTTCATTGCGCCAGGCGGGTCGCTTGTGGTTGTAGAGCCTGCGGAACTGCGTATTTCAACCCAACTCCGTGAAATGCAGAGAGCATTCCATAAAAAATACACGGTTTTTGCGCCTTGCACTTATCTTTGGGGTCCGCGCTGCGAAGGCCGGTGCTGGTCGTTTGTGCAAGTGCCGGACATTGCGCCAACAAAACTGCAACGCGAAATATCCAACGGCGAAAAGGCGCTGATGAACGTCGACATAAAATATTCGCACTTCATCCTGCGAAAGGGAGGCGCGCCTCTGAAAAAATTCAGGGGAAATCCAAGAATGGATGCCCGCATGATGGATATGGAGCGCCACGTCGAGCGGCGGATAAACCTGACTTGCGCAAAGATGAGCGGGAATTTAAGCGAAAACACCAATCTGTTCAAGATTTGCGACGGTTCTGCAAGGCACGAGCATTATGCCGTCCTAAACCCGCGCGACGTAAGTGAAAGCAACCGCGGGCTCATAGATGCCGAATATGGCGAAATTCTGCGCTTCAGGAACGTGCTCGTTCTTGAAAGTAAAAAGGAAAATGCATACAACCTGGTAATTGGCAAAAATACAGAAGTGGAAAGATTAGAAAAGCCAAGGTTAAAGAGAAAATTCGAAGATGAAGACGGCGAGGATTTCTGATTACTTCTTCGCTTTGGTCAGGCATTCTGCGCCATCGTCCGTCATCAGGATATCGTCCTCGATGCGGATGCCGCCTTTCTTCGGAATGTAAATGCCAGGTTCAATCGTGAATGTCATGTCTTCTTCGCACTTGCCCTTTCCGGCAGGCGAGAGCGCAGGCGTTTCATGCACGTCAAGTCCAAGCCCGTGCCCTGTGGAGTGAACGTAGTTCCTGCCGTAGCCGCATTCCCGTATGTGGTCGCGCGCTGCTGCATCGATTTCTTTGAATTCAACGCCCTTTTTCGCCTTGTCCATCGCCTTCTTTTGTGCCTCAAGGACCGCGCAGTAAACCTCAACCCATTTCTCTGTCGGGCCGAGAACGAAGGTGCGCGTTATGTCAGAGCAATATCCGTTGACATAGACGCCAAAGTCGCAGATTACCGTGTCGCCGTCCTTTAGCTTGCGATCCGTGTTGTCATGGTGGGAATACGCTGAGTTTGAACCGGAGGCAATTATTGTGGCAAAAGACATGGATTGCGCGCCTTTGGTGCGGAGGATATAATCCAATTCCGCCGCCATCCTTTGCTCCGAAACTCCGCACCTTAGTATTTCGCGCTCTATACAGCCGACGCCATAATCTGCCAGTTTTGCCGCCTCGCGCATGCACTTCAGCTCTTGCTTGTCCTTCTTCATGCGCATCTGGTTAACGAAGTCGTCGGTTGCTGCTTTTATGCCGTCCAGCGAAGAATCGCAGAGCACTTTTTTATACTTTTTCTCAGCGATTAATTTCTCTATCGCCTTCTGGCCATTCGCCTCATAATTCTTCAAGTCAGGATACGGGGAGAATATCTTCAAGCTTTCAACAGCCGCCTCTTCCCTTGCGCGGAATTCTTCGAGGGAAGACGTGAGCGCAATCGGCTCGCCTTTGCGGGGTA
>JAQUQK010000099.1 GCA_028716125.1 Thermoplasmatota archaeon
ATGAGCTGAATGCGCTCGGCTTCCCGTGGATCGACCTTGTCTGCGTCGACTTGTACCCTCTCAAAGAAGCGGTCTCCAAGCCCGACGCAACGCTCGCTTCCGTCCTCGAGAAGACAGACATCGGCGGGCCGGCCATGCTTTCCTCAGCAGCCAAGGGACGCCGCATCGTGATCTGCGATCCGGCAGACCGCATACGCGTGATTACCTGGCTCAAGGAAGGCAAGCCCAACGAGGACGAGTTCATTACCAAGCTCAGCGCCAAGGCCGACGGCGTGATCGCCGGTTACCGCCTGGCTTCCGCCCGCTATCACAGCCAAGGCGCCATCGACGGCATGATCGGGACGCAAGTGAGCGCCTGCAAGTACGGCGAGAATGCCCGGCAAACGCCGGCGGGCCTGTACAGCACCGGGAGCAATGATCCGCTCGGCCTCGACAAGTTCAAGCTCGTCCAGGGCACGGCCCCCAGCTTCATCAACTGGTGCGACGCGGACCGCATGTTGCAGACCATGACGCATATCGCTGCCGCATTCGATGCCAATCGAGGTCAAGTTCCCCGCATCTCCATCGGCGTGAAGCACGGCAACCCATGCGGCACTGCTTGGGAAACGAGAATGAAGCAAACCTTGGAGAGCATGCTCGACGGCGACCTTCGTGCCATCTTCGGCGGATTCGTCATGGTCAATTTCCCGATCGACGAGAAGTTGGCTGAGACTCTCCTCACGTATGACATGCCGAGCGACCAACGCCGCCTGCTAGACGGCATCGTGGCTCCCAGCTTCACCGAGGGAGCTGTGGAGATGCTCAAGCGCAAGGGCGACAAATGCCGGCTCATCGCCAATCCGGCGCTGGCCGACTTGAGTCGCAACAGCTTGGACCGCGCCAGGCGTCTGCGATACGTCCGCGGCGGACTCCTTGCCCAACCGAACTACACATTTGTGCTCGAGTTGGACAAGCTGACTCGGCACGGCTTCTGCACCAGTGATCGGGAGAACGACATTCTGCTCGCCTGGGCCATCGGTTCGACGTCCAATAGCAATACGATCACTCTCGTGAAAAACGGGATGTTGATCGGCAACGGCGTGGGTCAGCAGGATCGCGTGGGCGCGGCCAAGCTGGCTCTCCAGCGAGCCTGTGACGCCGGACACGACGTGCACGGCGCAGTCGCCTACAGCGACAGCTTCTTCCCCTTCCCCGACGGGCCCAAGGTTTTGGCCGAATCGGGCATCAAGGCCATTCTGGCTTCGAGCGGCTCGATCAATGACAAGCTGACGATCGAGGTTTGCGAGAAGCACGGCGTGACCCTGCTCATGGTTCCGGACAAGGAAGGCCGCGGGTTCTTTGGCCACTGATACCGCTCCGACTGGACGCGGTTTTTTTGTACAAAAAAACCGCCTGGAAGCCCAGAGCGGCAGGAGATGGCTAGGCAGCCATCTTGTAGTAACCCGTCTGCTCGAGCGCGAAGCGCTGCGCGAACGGCCAGACAATGGTGGCGTCGGCTTGAACCTCGGCGCGAGGCCCGTCGAAGTCGAACTTACGCCAACTTCCACCCTCGCTGTACGTGCATCCCGAGAGATGACCAAGGAACATCTGCGCCGGGTCGATCCTGACTCCGTAATGGAAGCAACAAGCCTTGCCCTCGAGACCGAGGCGTCGGAGGTAGATCTCGTGCAACGGGGCCACGTTCTGCGTGTTATTGCGCGGCACGCCGCCTCCGATCGAGAAGATGCCGAGACGCTTGGCGTTCGTCGCCAAGTTGAAGAGCACGTCCGTATCGAGCTCCGAATCGAAGACTAGCTTGAGTTTGCCGTCACGCAAGCGCATGGCATTGGCCGTCTTGACATCGTTACCCAACTCCGAGTCAAAGAAGGCTGGAGTCGCGATCGGTATATCCTGGTGAAACGCGCTGGCCAAAATCGACTTGACGCCCGGATAGTGATCGACGATGTATTGCCCGATATCGCGGTAGAACTCGTTGGATCCACGCGTCCTGCTTCCGTCATACCGATCAAGGACAGCGTTCACGATTTCTTCGATGTGGTCGAAGTTCGTCTCGGGTTCCAGCGAATCGGTCACCCGATTCAGGCCCATCTCGGCCAGCACCTTGTCGGGCACGCTCGGATCGTACTTGTAGTGCTTGCAGCCCGAACCTTCGATCAAACCATGCGCCATGAGCGCGCCCGTGGCGGCGATGTACTTGATCCTTCCCGTGTCGATCAGATCGGCAATCAACAACTGCATCTTACCGACCGTCATGGCGCCGGAGACCGTGAACATGTTGGTCGAGTCCTCATCGGCCAACATGTTGCGCAAGGTATGCGCGCTTTGGACGACCGTCTCGGCCAAACCGCCGTAGCGTTCGAGCTCGCGCATCAAGTCGGCGACGTTCGTTCGCTTGTCCATCAGCCGCTCTTTCAGGGCGGCTATCACGACGGGGAGAACGAACTCCTCGTTGGCGAAGATGACATCCGGGAAGAATCCGTCGCGAACCAGCCCCGGCTTGCACTGGTAGATGCCGTTGACGAAGACCATGCGGCCGCACTTGGAGTACAGCTCCCGTTCATCGTACCTGTTGTACTGACCGACCACGATGGCGTTCTCGATGGCACCATGCGTTTCGAGGATCCTTTCGGAGGTGAACGGACCATCGAACCAGTCGTTATCCCGGTGCAGCGCTTTCAAGAGATCGCGGACCGGACTGGCGCGTGGAATGTCTGAGATGATGACGGGTTTCTTACTGCTGTCCTTCTGCCCCTCGCGAACCATCTCTTCGATGGTATTCGTGCCGTCGCCCAGCATGCGCGCCCCGAATGAGCATTTGCTCATCCCGGTCACGATGTCGTTGACGGTAAAGCACTTGGACAAGTCCAACGGTTCGAGCGGAACGAGCTTGCTGATGACATCCGATTCCTGGGTCATGATGCCTCTCCTTGTCGATGTACGTTCTCCTCAAAAAGCTCCGTCAGTTAACAGAAAAAATGTCCGGGTGTCAAGCCTGTTGGCTATCAAATCTTTTTGGCAAAAAGCTGGGTAAAGTAGTACATGCCGGTCCCGTCCACGACCACGCCCATGCCGCTGATGTTGTAAGTCGCATTTTCGATGTTCTCGCGATGGCCTTGGCTCTGGATCCAACCGTTCACCACCGCGTTGACTAGATCCTTTTCGTCGCTGGCCGCCACGTTTTCGGCCGCGCCGCCGATGTTAACCACGGCTTGGATATTTTTTACGCGGTCTTCAAAGCCTTGATGGCCAAAAGGCACTTGTCCGGTTGCCATCTGCTGGCTGTGAACGCGCGCGATCGTGGCGATGTCGTTATTCCACGCTAAAGCCGACAAACCTTTTGAAAGGCGGTAATCATTGATCTGTTTAAAAGCCTGTTGCTCGATCGTACTGAAGGCGCTGCCGTTGACCGGCGTCAAAGAATCCAAAGCTACGGGTATTTTTGCGAGATCGGAATTCGTGATGCCCAGCCCAAGAGTCCTCATGGCGCTCAAAGCCGCGTCGCCGTTGGCCAGATAGACGGAGGTTAATTTATCGGGAATGACGTAATAAGCTTCGCCGTGATTTTGCACATCCAACAATATCCGACCGCTTAACCGAAGTGGAAATTTCGTCGCGAGATACGATTGTAATTCAACGTGACTGATGCCAAGCCCGCGCGAGCGCATGACGTTGTAAGCGTCTTCACCTCGCGCCAAATAAAACCTGGCTTTGAGCACGGGATCGACATACCAAGCCTCTCCCCTAGCCTGAACCTGCAATAAAATTCTACCAGACAATCTAGTGGCCAAGGTCGATGTCTGCGCCGAAACGGCCGAAGGTAAAAGCAGGCAAAGCGTCGCGATGAAAGTTAGGATGATATTTTGTTTGTTTCTCATATCTTGATATTTTAACATCGCTTGCACAGATTAAAAAGCGCCCCAGGGCGCTTTTTAATTTATTTTAACTCGTCCATGGAACCATCGACGTTATTTTTTGATGTACAGGAAATAGAACGAATCCTGATCGACCGTTTTGCCCAAATCGTCGAACAAGGAAACCGTGCCGAGGCCAAAAACCGGATAAGCGATTTCGACTGAGTTGGGGTTGATGGCGTGTTGTACCGAGGTAATGGCCAAATCGGCCGCCGTCTCGCCAACCAAAGTTACCAACGGGGTTTGGATCTTCTTGACGATCCTGTCTAAAATCATGCTCTGGTTCATGTTGCTCAGGATATTGTCCATGTAATCGCTGAAAGCTCCCCATTTGGTCAGGTCGGGCGCCGTCACGGTAAAATCTATTTTCTGCGATGAGCCGGCCGGCAAAACCAAAGCTTCCGTGTGCACGACCATATTGTCCTGATCCATGATGGCTGCGTAATCCAACAACTTCGACCTGACGGCTTGAGGCTCGCCACTGACTTTAGCTGCCAGACTCTTAAACCAGTTGATCGAAGAAGGCAGGCTCATGGTTGCCTTGAGGGTTAATACCTGAGTAGCCGAATCGGGGTTGGTCACGAAAGTACTGATGTCATACGACTGGTCTTTCGTGATAATTGGCGCGCCCGAATTCATGGCAATAACGGCCGGCTTGGCACGTTCAACCGTCAGTTGGTTGCCTTTGGGATAAGTGAACCAATTCCCCAAAGCCGTAGTTGCCACGTAAGCCCGCTGGCTGCCGACGTTGATGCCGGTCAGAATGCGGTACGGCCGAAGTTCGTTGTAATTGTAGGTATCGTCAAAGGCATACAATCTGCCCGCGCCGTCGTTCGCGTAAATGAATTTCCCGTCAGAGGACATGGCAATGTCTGAATTCTTGAAATTAGCCGCAAAACTTCGAAGTTCCTCGCCTTTGCCGTTTAAGACAGTCACTCCCCCGACATGGCTGACCGCAATCTCGTCTCCATTTAAATTCATGGCCGCGCCGATGACCGAAGTCTCATACGTCTTCTGCCAGACTATTTTACTGCTGCTGTATTTGTCCCAGAAATAGAGCGCGTAAGGCGCGACGCCCAAAACGTAGCGTCCGTCCGCAGACATATAGAGCTCATTTACGCCTTCAGCTTTGGCCACCCAAATCATCGGTCCTGAATTGGCGCTAAACAAATAGACCTTACCCGTCACGGCGGCCGCGATCATTTGGCCGTCATCGGAAATCGCCACGGATTTTGGACTGTCATCGTTCGCGTCAAGCGGCCAAATCTTGGCCGGAATGGATGAATCCTTACTGAACAAATAGACGGCTCCGGCATATCCGCCGGCCGCCAGCCATTGCCCGTCGGGCGTGATGGCGACCGCCTTATTGCCGTCTTGGTCCCATCTCCATATGACCCGCTGTTCGGGGACGCGCAGCACACTGACACCGCCGCCGACCGTGGCAATATAGTTGCCATCGTTCGACATGGCAATGCGGTTGTAAGTCTTATCGACGGTATGCCTCCAAACGACATTGCCCGCGTTATCGCGGACGGTGACCATATCGCCTTTGGACGACAAGGTGGCAGTCACGGCGCCCTTGGACGATACCTGCACCGGGCTACTGCTCGTATCCAGAGTATCAGTCCAGGCCCAAGTGGCAACGCCTATGACCAGAATGAACGCGACCAATAAACATGGCCAGACGTAAAGAAAACGTAATTTCATACTTATAAAAAAACAGTTATGCCGGAATTATAGCATAACTGCGCCGCGCCCGCACTTATTGGCTTACGGCTGGAACAAAGTTTCGGGTTTGAACTTGACCGTCGTGACTCCGGAAAACTGTTTAGCGGTCGCCTCGATCTGATACCAGAGAATGCCCGCTCGGCACGATCCCCCGCTGGTCTTGTTTTGGGGATCTGAAAATTCCAAAGTCAGAGTTCCGTTACTCAAGGCCGCGCTCTTTAGAGTTAGGCCGGGTAAAGGATATTCAGTTGAAATACCCTGGGCTTTCTCGGTGCTGGTCAAATTGCCTTGCAGCAACAAATTTATCGTATCTTTGATTGGCGTGATCGTGCTCGGTATCTGACGGTCAACGGCGACCAATCCTTTACTCGTGCACATGACATTGCCCGTGGCGTCCTGGTCCTTCGCTTGGTTGTAGTAATAAAGCTTCACCGTCCTGGTCTTAATGTTGAATTTCACTGGGATGCGAAGCTCGTCGGAATTCTGAGGCAAGCCGGAAGGATTGTCTTTCTCAAGGACCAAAGTGCCTGTTTCGGTTGCGGGAACCGTGAAAATCAGATCCGCTTTGAACGGAACAAAATTTTTAGTCATCCATTCGCCTTGAGCTTTGGCAGGGATCTGACCCAACACTTTACCGTTGGCGTCGAGCAGTTTAACTGGAAAACTGGCTTCAAAATACCAAGATCCCCTAGCTTGGCCTTCCACGTGCAGCGGACTCGATATCGTCGAACCCGAGACTGGGGCCGTGACTTTAATCAAATCGGATTTATCCGATACAGGAGGCGTGCTCGTGGGAGTTTGATTGTTCTCCGACGTGGTCGTTGTCGTCTGGGTGGTTGTTGGAGTTTGGGTATTCTGGTTTTGACTTGTGCCAGAGTTACAACCAGCCGCGACCAATAGCGGAAAAACGGCCGCTATGCCCAAAAATCGCTTAAAATGCATAGAATTATGATACTTCATAAGTATGTCATTATATAATGACGGTTGGCGCGAAAAATGACAATTAATGCCATTCTATTGACTTTTTTATCAAAACGTGGTATAAAGGAGCATAAAATTGCGTTTATTTTGAAACCTCGTCGACTTGAAAATATTCTTAACTAGGCAATTTTACTCACACTTCTACAATCTTATGATTGGTATCATCAAGAAGCTTGTTAGCGATCGGGGCTTCGGCTTCATCGGTAGCGAGGGCCAACCGAAGGACTTGTTTTTCCATAGCAAGTCTTGCGTTGAGGTCGTGTTCGACGATCTTCGCGAAGGAGACAAGG
>JAQUQK010000100.1 GCA_028716125.1 Thermoplasmatota archaeon
ATATCGCGGCGGCTGACGCCGGAATACACCTTGGAATTCATGATTATGAGTTGAATCCATTCAAAGTACTCGAATACATGGCGTGCGGAAGGCCGGTTATAGGCACAAAACGCGGGCTTTCCGAAATAATCGGAGCAAGCGGCGGCGGAATCGCAGTCGATCCTCTTGAGCATGAAAGGAGTGCGGATGCCGTATGCGATTTTCTGGGCGATGAGGAGCGCATTGCCGCGGCTGTAAAGAATGCGAGAAAATATGTTTCAGAAAAACACAGCTGGGATAAATCAGCATCACTGCTTCGCTCTGTACTTAAGGGCGTGATTGCTTGAAGATATGCTATTTGGCTGACGCCGGAAGCATACACACGAAAAGATGGGCTGAGCATTTTGCAAAACAAGGATGCGACGTGCACGTAGTCTCGATGAAGAACGCGGGCAGCAATCAAGTCGGGAATGTAAAATACCATCTTATGAATACAATTCATTCGAAAAGCAGATTCATTAATTCGCTACTGCGCCCGTTGAACCTTGCGCTTGCGGTTATTGGCACGAAAAAGATGGCGCGCGAAATCAAGCCCGACGTGTTCCACGCCCACTTCGTCGCAGAGTACGGGCTTATTGGCGCGCTTGCGGGATGCCGCCCACTCATAGAATCGGTATGGGGAAGCGACGTTCTCGCATATCCAAAGAAATCAAAAATATGGAAAATGCTTGTCTCGCACGCCCTTAAAAAAGGAGATTCAATAACCACAACCGCGGAATTCATGAAGGGGCATCTCATTGAGAAACTGGGCGCGAGCTCCGAAAAAATAGTCCGCATCCCCTGGGGGATAGATCTTAAAACATTCCATTCCGGCTACTCCGGCGAAGCAAAGAAACTCCGCAAAAGCCTGGATATATCCGATGAGGCTCCAGTGATACTGAGCCCGCGAAACATGACTCCTATGTACCAGATATTGCATATATTGAATTGCATACCGTTCGTATTGAAGGCCGTGCCCGATGCTGTCTTCGTGCTCATGCGGGGATACGGTTCTAAGGAATATGAGGAAGCATTGGCGGGCAGGGCGCGCGAACTCGGCGTATCGGCAAGCACGAGATTCGTCTCGCGCCAGGTTCCGCCTAAGGAAATGGCGGCCTACTTCAACATGGCGGATGTGTTCATATCCATTCCCAAAACGGATCAGTTTGCAAGCACGATAATGGAAGGCATGGCCTGCGGCGCGATTCCTGTCGTGAGCAGAATTGAGCCGTACGGGCAGTACCTGAAGGATGGAAAAAACGCATTCTTCGCAGAGCCGGCCAATCCAAACGAGCTTGCGGACAGAATAACACATTGCCTGAAGCACCCCGAAGTTAAAAAAAGGTTTTCCGATGTCAATAGGGAGATCATCGAGGAGAACGAGAACTGGGACAGAAACGCAGAAATAATGAAAGAGCTATATGAGAAATTATCGAATGAAAGGAGCCGCCTGGTAGCTGCCGCGCGAAAATGAAGGATTCGAAAAAGAGAGATTCAGATGAAATTCAAAATACCCATGTTCAAGATATACTGGGATGAAAACGACGTAAAAAGCGTTACCGATGTGATCAAGCGAGGAACGTATTGGGCCACCGGGCCGGAGATTGCAAAATTTGAAGAAAAAATTTCACAATATGTTGGTGCAAAGTATGCAGCAGCATTCAATTCGGGCGCATCCGCACTTCATGCAATGATGATGGCGCATGGCATTAAGCCCAAGGATGAGGTTATAGTTCCATCGTTTACATTTATAGCAACGGCAAATGCGCCCCTGTTCGTGGGGGCGAAGCCCGTATTCGCGGAGATAGAGGATAAAACATACGGCCTGGACCCACAAGACGTCAAAAAAAGAATAACTCGAAAAACCAAGGCGATTATGCCGATACATTATGGCGGATGCCCATGCATGATCAAGGAACTCAATGAAATTGCAGAAGAGAAAGATTTGCTCCTCCTCGAAGATGCCGCGGAATCTCTTGGTGCGCGCATTGGACGGAAAACGGTCGGAACTTTTGGCGATTCGGCCATGTTCAGCTTCTGCCAAAACAAGATAATAACTACCGGCGAGGGCGGAATAGTGGTTACGGATTCGCTTGAAACGTACAAGATCCTTAAACTTTTGTCATCGCATGGAAGACCGGAAACACAGGACTACTTCTCGTCCACTGAGCCGATGGATTACATAACCGTGGGGTATAATTTCCGCATGTCAAGCATTACCGCTGCGCTTGGCATTTCGCAGCTTGGAAAGATTGAGAAAATAATAGAAATGAGAAGGAATATTGCCTCAAAGCTCGACAGGCGCATTTCGGAAATTGAGGGCGTTTCGCCAATGCTCCCACCGGAAAGATATTACAACGTGTATCAAATGTACACAATCCAGGTGAATGACCGCAAGGACCGGGACGGGCTGCAGCGCCACCTCTCCAAGAAAGGCATAATGACCAAGATATATTTTTCGCCGATACATCTCACGCATTTTTATAGAAATGCTTTTGGATATAAAGATGGAGATCTGCCAGTAACTGAAGATATATCCAGACATGTCATCTCTCTTCCGATATATCCTGATCTAGGCGATGCGGATGTGGATTATATCTCACAGAGCATTGCAGAATTTTTCAGGGGTGAAAAATGAAAAACGAAATGAGTGGAAAGACTATTTTGGTGACTGGCGGAACCGGATCCATAGGCAGCGAAATAGTAAAACAGCTTCTCGAATACGACGTCAGAAAAGTCATTGTTTTCAGCAGGGACGAATTGAAGCATTTCATGATGAAGAAAAGAATCCTGGACCCGCGCCTTGAAACCGTTGTGGGCGACATAAGGGATATCTCGAGCGTCCAGAGGATTTTTGACCGGGAGAAGATAGACCTGATATACCACGCCGCTGCGATGAAGCACGTCGTTGTGTGCGAGGATTTTCCTACAGAATGTACGAAGACCAATGTCATCGGAACCCAGAACATAGTGGATTTGGCGGTAAAAAACAAAGTACCGAAGATGATAACGATAAGCACGGACAAGGCAGCGTATCCCGTCAATGCCATGGGCGCATCCAAATTCATAGCCGAGAGGATCACCCTCAACTCTGGATATTCGTGCGTAAGATTCGGGAACGTCGCGAATTCGAGAGGGTCTGTCATTCCCGTATTCATTGACAACATAATCAACAGGAAACCGCTGACGATAACTGATCCCGCCGTCACCCGCTTCATAATTGATATTCCCGACGCAGTCAGGCTCGTCATAAAGGCCACCGAGAATGCGCATGGGGGAGATTTGTTCATCCTGAAGATGCGGGCTTTCAGGCTCGGCGATCTGCTGGAAGTCATGCTCGAAAGGATTGCGCCAAAACTCGGAATTGCTCCGCACAGCATAAAGGTCGAACAAGTCGGGCTTGTTCCGGGCGAGAAGATGCATGAAGACCTCATAAATGCGACCGAGGCGAAGCGCACTTACGAATTGGACGGGATGTATGCAGTTCTGGGAAAGGATGCAAGCGCCAGCAGCTATGGCAAGATAAAGGCTGTGAAAATAGAGGCATACACGTCGAAGGACGCGCGGCTACTGTCCAAGGACGAGATAGAGCGCATGGTATTGCAGTATTGCGAGAAGTACATGGCCAAAGGCGGTCTTGAAAATGGAATCGTTTATTGATGAGAGCACAGGCGAGAATGCCAAACGAAGGCTCAAGTCGTGCGGCGATGATGTAAAAATATTCCCGCTCGCCAAGATAGTTAAGGCCGAACAGGTTGAAATAGGCGACCATTCGATGATTGACGATTTCACTTTCATCAACGGCGGAAGAGGCATTAAAATAGGACGATATGCCCATATTGCATCATTTGTCAGCATCATCGGAGGCGGTGAACTGGTCCTTGGCGACTATTGCGTTATCGCCTGCGGGGCTAGGATACTAACAGGAACAGACAGCTATCGTGGCGGCAGAAGAATGTCAACGGCACTTCCGAAGGAGCAAAGGAACGTCATCGTTGGAAAGGTCATCGTTGGAAAGGACGCTTTTATTGGCACGAATGTTGTGGTTCACCCAAACGTAACCATAGGCGAAGGCGCCATAATTGGGAGCAACAGCCTTGTCCTGAAAGATGTCAAGCCGTGGACAATAAATGTTGGAAGTCCTTGCAAAAAGATAGGCGAGCGCCCTCGCCCGGTTGTGAAGGACATTTGATTGCGTTTTATTTAATTGCAGCATTTTTTATTTTAAGCCAAGCATTCCCACGGCCTTCGCTAACGTTATGGCTTGAGTTTTTTCTAGGAGTTTTCCTTCTCGAAACAGCATTTTGCAATCTTCCATTATCTCTGGATAACTCGCAAGACTATCTATGCTTTCATCGAAAAGACGCTGTATGTTCTGTCGAAGGCGGGGGTTGGTCTTCCACCAGTATCCTGTAGGGTTCATGCTTGACCTTTTGCCGCCGATGAATTTGCGGTATGCAGCAAGCGCCTTGCCGTAAAATTCCAAAATGAATAGCGGCCATTTCAGAGAGAGGCCGTATTTCTCCCAGGCATATTTTGAGAATCCTGGCAGGCGCTGCCTCAGCCATTTTAGGTATATTCTCTCCTTGAACCTTATTCGCGGATGTATATTCATGGCATAGTCAAGAAAATCAATGAAGAGAAACGGCGATGAGTATTCGGCAAACTGCTCTGCCATTCGATATCCGTTGAAAACCCCGTTTATGCATCGCTCGTAGAATGCGAACAACTCGTCATTTTCATACTTGAACTCATTGGCATCCACAAATCGCTTGAGCTTCTCGACCAGCTTCGACGAGTATACTATCTTGCTCCATATTTTCTCGTCTACTGGACTGTGGAATCCACCCCTCAAATAAGAGCCGAGAACTAAATCGCCTATCTGCCCGGTGTGCACCATTCCAAAACCTTTGGATGATTGCGATTTCATGCAGTTGTACATATGGGCGGAGCCGCCATAAAACATCAGCCCGCCATTCGAATTTATTATGTCTTCAACGTGTTTCGAAAAATAGTCGCCGCCATCGAGAGGATAGAACGTAAAATTCATTTTTTTGTCATGGCAGATATTTCTTGCGATCGTTTCGTCCATGCTGCCAGTTTGAGAAAATGTGAAGCAGTCGGATTTGAAACCCATGTCATATGCAAAACCAACGTTTGCCCTTGAGTCAAGCCCTCCGCTCAATGTTGCGAGATGCCGATATCCATATTCTGCGTCCTTTTCGTATTCCATTTTCACGGCTTCGCGAAAGCGTACGTCCAGTTCATTGATTATCTCTTTTTCTTCCCCGCTAACATAGGAAGTGTTTGACAATTTGTAATACTCCTCAAGCAATATCCTGCCATTTTTGTAAAACAATACGTTCCCGGGGGGAATTTTCTTTACTTCCTTGATCAGGGTTCTGTTCCCGAGCATGAATCCGCAAGTCAGCATGCAGTATGCGCCGCCAAAATCAAGGCTTGGGTAAAAACCAGCCTTTCTCATTCCCTCAGCAACGGCCTTTAACTGAGAGGCGAATATCAGAGCCCCAGAAAAATCATCATGAAAATAATACACGGGCTTGGACGCAAGATGATCGGTGAAAACTAGAATTTTATTGCCGCCCTCGGAACAGATAAAGCCGGAAAAGTTTCCCCTCATCTCCACTGGGAATTTGTTTCCGTGTCTCTGTCGCATTGCAAGAATCAGCTCGCCGAAATTTTCTGCGCGGTAGTTTTTCAAAAGGGATTTTAAGTTCAGCGTAATTCCGTCTGTGCATACAAGATCTTTGCCGACAATTGTGAAAATCTTATCATTCTTGAACTTGTCAACTGAAAATCTCCCCAAAACCGCCTTTCCGATTTTGGCGCGGTCTTTTAGATACCCGATGCCAGGCTCTTTATGGAATTCCGAAGAAAGATCAAGATTGGAATATATCCATTTTTCCGATACTGCGCCCCATATGCCTGGAATAACACCATCTCCGCACGATGACTAATGTGAAGCGTGAATTTATTCTTTTAGAAAAGAATTTAGAAAATAAATTAATATTGATAATCTTTTTAACTAACTAGTTAATAACTACTTGAAAATTATGCCTGATCTCCTGGAAGCGATTGCATCCAAAAGGGTGCGCCAGATCATAAACTCGCTCGCGGAGGGACCAAAAACCCTGACCGAGCTTTCATCCGGATTGTCGATAAGCAAGCCTGCGCTTCTAAAGCACTCGAACCAGATGCAGGCGCTTGGGATAATAACTTCCGAGGACAATAAGATAAAAGGTGGCAGGGAAAAAAGATATTCCATAAATCCGTTCTCGTTCCATTTCTTCGCAAACGACGGTTTTGCATTCTCGCTAGCGTCGTTCGGCCCGCTTGACATGGAATACCCTTTTCTTTGTCAGGCGCCCGAGGAGAAGCGCCACTGGCTGAAGCAGAGAATGCGGGCCATAAATTCCCTAAAGCCCGACGCGTCAATACTTCTCGCCGACAAGGAATTGCTTCTGATTTCAGACAATTGGAATGATTTAGAGCGCATCTCAATAGAAGAAACGGTTTCTCCCGCCAAATGCATTTTCTGGCGCTACTCCGACATGAACGCAACCGACAGTTTCACCTCGCGCATAAAGGAGCAGTCCATTGCCCTTTATTCAAAGGATGAAAAAGTTTTCAGAATGCTCAAAAAATACAAAGCTCTGGATGTGAAATGATGAACATAGGAATAATAGGCGCAGGCTCGATGGGGCAAAACCACGTAAGGGTGGCAAAGGAAGTTGCGGGAAGCGTAGCCGTGTTCGACACTGACAAGGCGCGCGTGGACGCGATGGTCTCGAAGTTCGGCGCAAAGCCTTACTATGATTACACAGCCATGCTCAAGGACAAGGAAATAGACGCCGTCGTAATTGTAACGC
>JAQUQK010000101.1 GCA_028716125.1 Thermoplasmatota archaeon
ATCAGCCCGACCTGTCGAACGAATAGAATCTCGACGGCAGGAAAAATATCACCTTGTCCACCTCTTTCACTTCCTGCAGGAATTCTATGTTCTCCCTTACTTCCTGGGAAGTTGACGCGTAAAGCTCCATTATGAATCCTGGGGGCTCGAGGATGCGCTGCCTCAGCCAGAACTTGTTGAAGCGCTTTGTGACTTTTGAAAACGCCGCTTCCATGTCTGCCGGATTGGAATTCGGATTGAACGTTATGCAGAGATAGTATGGTATGAGATCGCGTATCAGGAACGGCTGGATGATTATTGTGAAGTCGATGATCTTGTTCTTGACAAGGGATTCCAGACGGTGCTTGACCGACGACGCGGATGCGCCAACTTCCTTTGCTATGTCCAGCGGGGTTTTCCTGGCATCATCCTTTATTGATTGTATTATTGCCAGATCAAGCGGAGTCAATTTTACGCTTATTGCCGGCAGGTTTTCGTATATGAAAGTGGAAACGAGTTTTGCGGGAGTCATGGCTGAGGATATTGCGCCAATCTGCCTGCTCATGTCGTCCTTGTCCTTGAACGTGAAGGCGATTGCACTGACCGTTCCTATGCTGTCAACTGCATACATCACGCGCTCGTTCTTTTTGAGCTTTTCCACAAAGTTGCGCTTGAACGCATTGTAGCCGTGTTCGAATATGGCGATTGAAACGCCGAATCCGAAAACCGCGGGGTTGATATTGATTCCAAATTTCTCGATTATTCCCGAATCTATCATTGACTGTATTCTTTTCCTGACTGTGTTCTCGGTGAGATCAAGACCCTCGTTTTCCTTCATCTTCTTGACCAGGTTTCTGTACGTTTCGCGCGAATTCTCGAAAAGCGCCATCAATATCTTGAAATCTACGTCGTCCATTTTTGATTCACTTCCTAATTTGGATTCCGGCTATATAGTTTTCTCGAAACAGGATGCACATTCAGGAAATCTGCATGGTTTTTCGCAGATTTTCAGAGATTTTCTTGCTTACCGGGCCGCTAAACGCGTGCAATTTTGACGGAATGAAAAGAATCGCGCTCTTGACTTCATCCATTTCCCTCAAAGACCGCATATCGTCGTCGACTTCTTTCAGGGTGCTTCTGTAAAGCTGCATGATTGCTCCGGGCGGGCTTAATATTTCGTGAACGAACCACGTGTTGCCGAACTGCGCAGAAACTTTCGAAATCCCGCTGGCGCCGCTGCCCTCCTTGAACTCAAGCAGGACATAGTAAGTTATCACGTTTTTGACTTTTGTCGGCTGCACCAAAATGCCGAAATGAATGACTCCTTTTTTTATCATTTCTTCGAGATGCCGCCTCACGGTTTTTGACGAAACATAAAGCTCGCGGGCAACTTCCTGGGGGGATTTTCTCGGCTTGCCCTTAAGGGACATTATTATTCCCCAGTCAATATCCGTCATCCGCATCGGCATTGGCGCTTTCTGCTTGTAAATGAACGCGGAAAGAAGTTTTGTAGACTTGACTTTTTCCAGCAGCGATTCAACACATTTCATGTGTCCTGCCTCGCCGCGCGAAAGCAGCACAACTGCGCTTTTGTTTTCCACGGTGTCAGCGATATAAACGACGTTCTCGTTTTTCGCGAAAATGCCAAACGCCGCATCCTTCGCTTTTCCGCTTTTGTGCTGAAGGACGGCAACGATTACGTCATACCCGAGAAAAGGGAGATTCAGTATTATGTCAAATTTTTCTATGACTCCCTCTTCTATCATGGATTGGATTCTTTTTCGGACCGCATTCCCGGTCAGTCCTACTTCCCTTGCGATCTTGTAGTATGGCTCTCTTCCGTTCTCCCAGAGCATTTTCAGTATTTTGAAGTCAATGCCATCCATTTTCAAAATCACGTATGATATTGGGACGCGTTATTTTAGTTTTTCCAAACCCATTTTGAGTGCAAACATTCCTTGCGCCGGAGTCCCGTTTTGGAAAGGGTTATAATGGATGACCCAATTAGATGCGCTTATCCATTTAATCGCTTGGAATTAGAACGTTTTGAAAGGGGTGTTAAAATGGCAAGCAAAGTTGCAATTGATGCGCCTGGAAAAAAGATGCTCTTGATGGGAAACGAAGCGGTGGCTAGAGGCGCAATTGAGGCGGGATGCCAGTTTGCGTCCGCATATCCCGGAACCCCGTCCTCGGAAATACTCGAAACGCTTTCTGACGTTGCAAAGGATTTCGGCATGCACGCCCAGTGGTCCACGAACGAAATGGTTGCGCTCTGGGCTGGCGCAGGAGCGACTTACTGCGGGCAGCGCGCCCTTGTCGCGGGCAAGCATCATGGAATTGCATGGATGGTCGATCCGCTGATAAATTTCGCCCACTGGCAGATTGGCAGGGGCGGGATGGTTGTTGCAATAGGCGACGATCCGCAGGGGCACAGCTCTTCCAATGAATTCGACTCGCGCAACCTAGCTTCAAGAGTTTTTGAAATACCCGTTCTTGAACCCGCAGACCCGCAGGAAGCAAAGGATTTTGTCAAGATTGGTTTCGAGCTTTCAGAGCAGCTGAAAAGCCCGATTTACGTCCGCCTTACGACAAGAGTATGCCACGGCACAGGCGACGTCACGTATGGCGAGATTCCAAAGGAAAGGCGCAGGCCGGACTTCTTCGCAACTCCGATAGAGCTTGGCATGGAAATGATAAGCAAATACGGCTGGGTGGATATGGCGTACCTCCACGACAGGGTTCATACCGTCAGGCTCAAGGAAGCAGAGGAAATTTCAAACAATTTCACCCACAATATTTTGACAATAAATGGCGGCGAGGAACTAGGAATCATCGCTACTGGCGTTACGCGTCATTATGTAGAAGAGGCAGTGCGCAAACTGGGAATAAAGGCCGCGTTCCTTCAGCTTGGGATGTCGTTTCCGCTGCCAACCGAAAAAGTCAGGAAACTGCTGAAAGGCGTAAAAAAGGTCGTCGTTTTCGAAGAGACCGATCCTGTCGTCGAAACAGATGTTCGCTCGTTTGCAAAGGATGCTGCGCCCGGAGTTCAGATATTCGGCAAAATCAGCGGGCACACGCCGGTTTCTGGCGAATTGAACGTTCTGAAAGTAATGAACACGCTTGCGAAAATAAGTGGAAAAGATGCGCCAGTAATTCCGGAAAGAGCGGATATAAAGGAAATGATAAGCCCATATCTTGGAATGCGCAGAATCACTCTTTGCGCCGCCTGCCCCCATAGGGCTTCGGGCTACGTGGTTAAGAAAGCGTGCGAAGCGCTTGGAATCGATTATATTGGAGTGGGCGACATCGGCTGCTACGGAATGATGGGCCTGCCGCCAATACTTTCATTCCAGCTCACCAATGCGATGGGCGGAAGCATTGGAATGGCAAACGGTATCGCAAAGACGGGACTTGGCGACAGAGTAATCGCATTCATAGGCGATTCTACATTCTACCATGCCGGCCTGCCGTCGCTGATAAACGCATCTTTCAACAACGCAAAATTCACAACTGTGATACTCGACAACAGCGTCACGGGAATGACCGGATTCCAGCCACACCCGGGAACAGGACAGAATGCAATGGGCGAGAAAGTAAATCCGGTAAGCATAGAGGCGCTCGTGCGCGCTTGCGGCATCGACGAAGTGGCGATTCTAGATCCATACAACATCACGAAGTCGATCGAAGGCACAAAGCAGCTTCTGTCCAAAGACAAGGCATCCTGCATCATATTCAGGCGCGCCTGCTCTACCGAGTATTTGCGCCAGCGCAGAAAGCAGGGACTTGCTCCGCCAAAGCCATTCTACGTCGATCAAAATATCTGCAATGGCTGCATGACCTGTGTTAACGAGTTCGGCTGTCCAGCAATAATCTGGGACGACAACACACAAAAGGCAAGCATTGACGATGCGCAATGCAGGGGATGCGCCAACTGCACGCAGATTTGCCCCCAGAAAGCAATCAAGATGGCGGTGAGCAAATGAAGGAAACTTTAGATTTCATATTCGCGGGCGTTGGCGGCCAGGGAAGTGTCATAGCGGCAAGGATGATTGGCGATGCTGCGATAGAAGCGGGATACCGCGTTGCAATCGGGGAAACACACGGCGCAGGCCAGCGCGGCGGCTCGGTTCTAAGCCACGTCCGCTTGTGGAAAGAAGGAAGCTACGGCCCGCTTATCATGGACGCAAGCGCTGACGTCGTGCTTGGCCTTGAGCCGTTCGAGGCGCTCAAAAGCGCGGCCAGATTCCTGAAGGACAGCGGAACGGTTGTCACAAGCGACCATCCGATTCTTCCGCCGAACAAGAATTATCCAAGCATGGATGATATATTTGCAAATGCCGGGAAAATCGCGGCGAAAATATATGCGCTGGACGCCACGCAGATAGCAAAGGATGCGGGCGACGTTGCATCGCTGAACATCGTTGTCATTGGCGCGGCTTTTGGCGCAGGCGTTCTGCCGATAAATGAAGAAATACTGAAAAAGACGATAGCCGAAAGATTCCCCAAAGCGGCAGGAATCAACCTTAATGTGTTTGAACTGGGAAAGAAAATGGTAAAGCAAAGGGAGTGAGAAAATGGGAATAGTTGAACAATTGAATCCGATATTCAAACCGAAGTCCATTGCAGTCATAGGCGCATCCAGCGACCCGATGAAATTCGGAAATTGGGTAACGACAACCGCGATGCAGAGCAAGTTCAAAGGCCCGATTTATCTTGTGAATCCCAAAGTCCCGGAAGTCAACGGCCTCAAAACTTACGCGAACATAATGGATGTCCCCGGAAGTGTGGACCTTGTTTCCATAATCGTCCCTGCCCCGATTGTCCCAAAGGTGCTTGAGGAATGCGGAAAGAAAGGAGTCAAGGGCGCAATCATTTTCACATCCGGCTTCAAGGAAATTGGGCAGAAGGGATTTGAGCGCGAGAAGGAAGTTCTTGCAGTGGCAAAAAAGAACGGCATACGCCTTGTAGGGCCTAACTGCATGGGTATTTACAGCTCAGCGGTAAACCTTAACATGACAATTCTTGCGGCAGGCGAACCGGGAAACGTCGGCTTCATAACACAGAGCGGCGGATACGGAATAGAGATTTTCGGTTCGGCGATGGCGCAGGGAATACACTTCAGCAAGTTCATCAGCACCGGCGACAAGGTCGACCTTCAGGAATACGAGTATCTGGAATATCTTTACAACGACCCCGATACCGAGGTAATAATGATGTATATGGAAGGCCTTGAGCGCGGCAGGGAATTCTTCGAGCTTGCAAGAAAGATAACGCAGAAAAAGCCGATATTCGCAATAAAAATTGGAAGGACTTCGGCAGGCGGAGCGGCGGCGAGATCACACACTGGCGCGCTTGCGGGCGAGGACGACGTTTACGAAGCTGCTTTCAGGCAGGCAGGAATAATCCGCGCTTACGACGTGGAGGAACTATTCGACTACGTCCGCGCATACATCACCCAGCCCTTGCCAAAGGGAAGGCACGTTGGGATGATAGTCGGGAGCGGGGGGCTTGGATGCGCCGCTGTCGACAAGTGCTGCGAAGTAGGGCTTCAGGTTCCGCCAATAAGCGACGAAAACACGCAAGCACTAAAGGAAATATTGCCGGAATTCGCATCTGTTAAAAATCCAATTGATTTTACTGCATCTGGTGCAATCGGCCTGTTCTCGAACATAATGCTATTGAAAAATACATTTGCTGACCCGTGCGTGGATTCATGGTTCCTTGGATTCACGGGCGGCAGCATATCGGGAATAGACGACATATTAGAGACTTTCAAGCCAATGCTTGATGAGATAGATTCCAAGATTGTGATGGAGGGCATAACCGTCCCGCTCGTAGGCTCGATGGACGAACACGACAAGCTCATAAGACCGATATTGCAAAAAATGTTCGGCGTAACGCTTTACTCAACGCCCGAACGCGCAATAAAGGCGCTTGCTGCCCTGAATCGATACAGGGAATATCTTGACGAAGTAAACACCGGAGAAGCGCCGCCAAAGGTAAAACCAATCGATGATTCGTGCAGGAAAATAATCGCAACTGCGCTGAAGGAGGGAAGAAAGAGCCTAACCGAAGTCGAGGCGGTGCAAGTGCTTGCGTCATACGGAATACCTGCGCCTGAAACACACCTTGCGAAAAATACACAGGAGGCGGCGAAATTCGCGGAAAAAATCGGGTATCCCGTCGTAATGAAAATCGTTTCACCCGAAATACTTCACAAGTCCGATGCCAATGGAGTGAAGCTGAACCTGAAATCCGAGTCCGACGTCCTAGCGGCATTCGACTCAATAGTCGATAATGCGAAGAAATACAACGCCCATGCGAAGATACTCGGCATCACAGTGCAGAAGATGGGAGCACCCGGAATAGAAGTTATAGTCGGAATGAAAAAGGACATCCAGTTCGGCCCTGTAATCGTGTTCGGACTTGGCGGAATCCTTGTCGAACTGCTCAAGGACGTTTCAATGCGCCTTGCGCCCATAACTCAGACGCAGGCGGAGAAAATGATCGGCGAGATAAAGGCGCACAAACTGCTCGAGGGATACAGGCAGTACAAGCCCGTTGACAAGAAAGCGCTTGCATTGATACTTACAAAAATTTCGGCAATGGTAGAGCAGAATCCGGAAATCAAGGAAATGGATCTGAACCCGGTGTTCGCATATTCCAATGGCGCGATGGCGGTTGATGCAAGAATAATATTGGAGTAAATTGGGGACAGAAAGAGAGGTGTTGAAATGGTATCGAAAACAATATTCCCGATGTTTCGGGGGCTTGGGCTGACCCAACAGGACATGGAAAAGCCAGTGATAGCCATAGCGAATTCGTGGACTGATGTCGTTGTCGGGCACGCCCATTTGCGCGAACTGGCGCAATCGGTAAAGGACGGCATACGCGCCGCCGGGGGAACGCCGAT
>JAQUQK010000102.1 GCA_028716125.1 Thermoplasmatota archaeon
CAACTTTCACAACAATCGACTCGTTTGCAGAAGTCTGGAAGTCAGCATATGCGCCTATGCACCTGCCTGAAGTTCCGCTGGAGCCTGCCGAAGTCTGCATGTCGTTCCATGCCCCGTAAGACGCGAACGGCTTTGAGAATTGCATAACGAAATAGACAACGTGGCGCGGCGCCCAGCCAAACGTTCCCCTGTATCCTTCTATCGTCGTGTCGTCGACTATGCTGACCTGGGCGTCAGTTGACCAGGACGTTCCGATGTCTGCATAGGCCATTCCGTGAGACAGGTCGATTATGACGTGCGCGCTCTGGCTTGCCGGGAAAGTGTACCTGTGGATTCCCACGCGCGTTGTCGCCGTGAGCTCGGCAAAAACGTTGTTGTCGTCGAGCTTGACGCTGTAATAGCCCGGCTCCGCGCTCTCGTTTGCGTGGCTGAATTTGGAGCGATAGCCCGACTCCGGTGAAGATTCGTCGCCTGGAACGATCTGCAGGTCGCCCACTTCCGGCATCACTAGAATGTCGCCGTAGTCAGCGCATCCAGTTCCGGAAAGATGCGTGTGGGAAAATCCCATGATTGTTTTGTCCGAATAATTATATCCTGAGCAGTGGTTCCACCCGGTGGTATTGGTGTCGGGGCTTAGCTGGACCATGCCGAACGGGGCGGTTGCGCCGGGGAATGTGTGGCCGTTGAAGTCCGTGCCTATCATTGGGTCTGCGTAGCTTGCAAAATCCTTGGGGCTTTCGGCCGTAGCCGGGGCTTTCTTTTCAAAAAGGCCGAACATGCAACCGGAAAACGCAACCGCGAAAAACAGCGCCGCCGCGCCTATCGCAAATATTGCCTTGCATTTACAAATTCCTGACATGATTTCACTTCCCGCGCTTGACTAAAACGTATGCCGCAATCAACGCCAGCGCCATTGCAGCCAGCACACCGGCCATTATCGCCGGTTGCATCATTATTAATTTCTCCTCTTCTGCATTCATCGAAAGCGAATAGTGAGTGGAATACGAATAGTTAAACCCTTCGAGGGAAACTTTGCCGATTGCGCCATCCTCGCCCATGTTCCAGACCGCAATGGCAAGCGTGTTCCTGCCGTTGGTGTTCAATATTCCTTCCGGTAAATAGAACTTGTGCTGCGGCCCTTTCTCGTTCCAATATCTTCCGATAAGAACGCCGTTCAGGTAAATCGTCGCCTTTGAATGGGCGCTTTCAAGAACGAGGCCGATCGGCTGATCGCTTCCCTGGGACAGATTCAATTCAAATTCAGTGCGATACCATCCAACTGCGGATTGGTTTTGCGGAACATATGGAAGGCTTACGTCCTGCCAATTTGAATCATCGAATCCTGGTTCGTCCCAGTCAAGATTTTCTCCATAAAGTCCGCCCGAAATTTCCCATGAAATGAGCGGAGCGGATGCGCCGATGAGAGTTGCGCTCCTGACTCCCCTGAAGAATTTGGCGTCCGCAAAAAAGCCGAAGTTCTGATTTGCGCCCAGGTTTTCGGCGATTATGATTATCGTATTTGTGTCTCCAAGTGCATCTGCGGGAATCTGGAAAACCTGCTGGTCCGGCGCATCCAGCTCAAAGCCGGTTGCCGGATTCTCCTGGTAGCTTGTATGCGAACCTATGTGAACGCCATTTACGTAAACGCTGTATGAAGTGCGCGCGTCAATCTCAAGTGCAAGGCCGGAAAGTCCGGGTATGGTCTGAGCAAATGTTCCGCTGTAAATGGCGTGCCCATAGTAATATCCATTTGAAAACATATCCATCGGCTCGCCGATTCCAATTGTCTTTGATTGGATTTCGGATGCGCCTTCCAATTCGGGCGAGACGCGGTATTTCCAGTCCGTCAAAACTGGCAATTCCTTTGGCGCGGATGAATTGAAATTTCCAATAATGCATGCGCCAATGTCTGCCAATTCATGGACATTTTTGCCTTCCGCTTCAGGCTTTTCCACATTGGGGCTGAAGACCAAGAGATTAGCGGTTTCATCGACGTCGAAATTAATTTCCCCGCTGCTTGAAATTCCCCTGACGAGATACGGCCCTCCGATTATCCAAGGTCCCTCTTCCGTTTCGGTTACCCAGAACTGGTCCGCGTCTGATTCCGTCGTGATTACGATAACAATGTCGACGTTGCCCCCATCGATGTTGACTATGCTGCGCTCTGCGTGCTTGAAGTTTAATCGCAGGTCGTCTGCCGCCTCGTTCCATTCATATTGCACGTTTTGCACATCTCCTGATATCTGCGGGCTCTCTTTTATGTCAAGGAGGAGTTCCCCCTCCATTCCCTGGTCTCCGTAAACAATCATGACCCATTTCCCGCCGATTTTTTTCATAGTGAGTATGTCAGAGGTGCAGTATGAAACCTTGAAGTCGCCTGCATCGTAATTGGAAACTACTATCTTCATCGAGCGCTGCGGAACTGATATGTTTCCTTGCGCCGGTATTGTAATGTTTTTCCATCCCGAAGGCATTGTGAGCTTTGTGTAAAGCGCAGAGCCGTTGTCGGCATTCCTTAAAAACGTGAAAATTCCGTTGTCGCCCTGCCTCGCTTTGTAGAGAACGGTGGAATTTGTCGCCGTAACGGTGTCCGCCACGTCTGTCTTTGCGAGCCCATCCTTGAACGCATCTATGGTCATCGCGTTGCGCTTCATTGCATAATAGACATCAGACAGGCCGCCCGATTCCCGGATTGCGGTTGCATAGTCATAGCTTGTGTAAACGTTCGGGTCGCCCCAATAGCCCCACGTAGTCCCGCCGTAGAACACGTAATGGTTGAACATCGTGAAGCCCTGGCCAACTATAGACTTGTCAACTATATTGAAGTAGTCGCCGTTGAAAATGGTGCGCCAGTGGTCATATCCGACGCCGCCCCAGCCATCATACCATCCGCCCTGCAATTCGGTGATGAAAAGCGGCGAGTCCGTCGCATAAGGGCGCTGGTTCGACTCAAGGGTGTCAAGAACCGAGAAAGTAGAAGTGTCCCATGGTTTGCTTGCATCCTGCGCGGGGTAAAGGTCCGAGGCGTATATATCAGCAAGGTCCGACCAATCGCCAAGCGGCATTCCTATTTCGGCATAAACCCACTCATTTGTGAATATTGGAACATTGATACCGCGCTGCCTGCATCCGTCGTACAATTCCTGCATATATTGGCGGTTGCCTGTCGCCTGGTTGTACTCATTTTCAATCTGAACGCAGACAATGCTTCCGCCGTTCGTAATAAGGTGCGGTCTTGCAATCGAAAGTATCTGGTCAAACCAATCCATGCAATACTGGACATAAGCAGGTGAATATACTCCCACTGGCGAAAGACCGGTTGGCAATTGGCATCTCAAAAGGACGTCCGCGCCTTTTCCAAGAAGCCAGCCGGGAAGGCCGCCTGCGTGCACTTCGGAGCAGACATACGGGCCAGGACGGAACAGGACGTAAAGGCCAAGATCTTCGCAGATTCGAAGCAAAATATCAACGTCACGGTTGCCTGAAAAATCGTAAACTCCTTCGGCAGTGCAGTGATATGCCCATGAAATGTAAAGATCGACGCAGTTGAATCCTGATGCTTTAATTTTTTCCAGACGGTCGCGCCACTGCTCCACCGAAGGGCAGCGGTAAAGGTTGAATTCTCCGCTTGCTATGAACTCGCGCTCCCCATCTATGAGAAGGCTGTATCTGTCGAAAGACACGCTGTGCGGATTCCCGTCAACTTTCGTAAGGACGCCGCAATAGCCGCCCTGCTCGATGTAAACATACGGGTTTTCCGCGAAATAATTCTCGTGGGTTTGATTGAGGTTGCCTGCGGATGCCAGAGGAGAAGCGGCGAAAATAAGCGCAAGCGCAACGGCGGAGATACTTGAAATTCTCGGCAGAGCCATCATTACACCAACCAACAAACCAGCCAGACAGTATGCAGAGCGCCCTTTTGTCGTTTTCTGAACAATGGAGTGGATTGCATATTTATAATACTTGTTTTGCAACGATTAATAACAGACTGCCGATGTTTGCACGATGTCAAACGATTGGGTAAAGGAATTTCCGGGCGCCGTCACTGTCTGCGACAGGGATGGGATTATCCTCGAAATGAATGAAAAGGCTTGCAAGACTTTTGCAAAGGACGGCGGGGCGGCGCTTGTGGGAAAAAACGTGCTCGGCTGCCATCCTGAGCCTGCCAAAAGCAAGCTGAAGGGGATGCTTTCCGCCGGGAAAAGCAACGTTTACACAATAGAGAAAAGCGGCGTCAAGAAGCTAATTTACCAGTCGCCGTGGTATGAAAATGGCAAATATATGGGATTCGTGGAACTCTCGCTTGAAATCCCATTCGAAATGCCGCATTTTGTAAGGAAATGATTTGATGCAAAGCGCCAAAGACCTCTGCGCAGAAATAATCGAAAAAATAAAGTCAATGGCAAATCCGAGGAACGTTGAAGGGATGGCGCGCTTCGGCATAAATTCAAAGAATACTTATGGAGTTCAGGTTTTCAAATTAAGGGCGATTGCAAAAGAAGCTGGCAAAAACCATGAACTGGCGCAACTGCTCTGGGATTCACAAATACACGAGGCACGGATAATTGCCGCCTATGTTGAAGACCCGAAAATTGTAACGGAAGCGCAGATGGAAAAATGGGCGCTTGACTTCGATTCGTGGGACGTCTGCGACCAAGTTTGCAGCAATCTTTTCGACAGAACGGAATTTGCTTGGAAAAAGGCATTTGAATGGTCAGGACGAAAAGAGGAATTCGTTAAACGCGCGGGATTTGTGATAATGGCAGTGCTCGCCTCGCACGACAAAAAGGCACCGGACTCTAAATTCGTCGAGCTTTTGCCGATAATAAAGCGCGAATCTTGCGACGAGCGCAACTACGTGCGCAAGGCCGTAAATTGGGCGCTGCGCGGGATTGGAAAAAGGAATATGGATCTCAACAAGGCAGCAATTGCAATGGCAAAAGATATTGCAAAAATTGATTCTAAGACGGCACACTGGATTGCTGCTGATGCCATACGGGAACTTGAGGCCCAAAAGACAATTGAAAGAATTTGCAGAAAAAATAAATGAAACTGTTCAGGCGTTCTTTATCGGCATGCCAGATTTTGGAACATAGGTCTGCGTTGTGATTGTGATCTTGTAGTCGTTGCCTGTGTCTGCGCTATTGAGCATTGTCAGGCCCGATGGCGCAGTGAAATCTCCGCAGTCTCCGCATATCACGCTGATTTTATAGGCTCCAACGCCATCATTCGATGCTGCTGATTTGGGTTCGAAAGTGTGCGACCATGAAGCAGTGCCGGAGCTACCGCGGGCATTTGCTGTGGATGGCGCCGAACCTTGCGCTGGCGAATCTGCGGACAACTGGAAGCCGAATGTGTCAGGCTGGTTTTGGAGGGCTATCAGTCCGGTTGTATCTGTGGTATCTGCCTCGTCCGTCCATGTTAGAGTGATTGTTATGGATTTCAGCAATTGCCCTTCGGCAAGCGCGAGCGCGTATTGTTCCGCCACTTGCGAATTTTCGTTTGCGTGGTTTGAGATTGTTGTGCCGGGGCCTGCGACGACGTTGTAATTGCCAAGATCAAAAGTTCCCTCGCCTGTTCCCTCATCCACGCCGTAATAGTGGCTTGTTCCCATTCCAAACGACAACACGAGCATTATCGGGATTAGCACGACCGGAATTATGAGCGATGCCTTGAAGTCGAATATCTTGAATATTGCAGGCTCCTTCACTTCGTCTTTTTTCTCTTGCGCGGCTGGCGCCTCTGCCGCCTGTATCTCCGCCGCCTTTGCTATTATCTCCTTGCCCCACTTCCTATAATAAAGCATGAAAAGAAGCAGCAGCAGAAGGCTCATCGCTATGAGCAGTCCGTAGAAGAAGTGCGGCATTTCCATTTCGATTCCTATTGCATCGGCGAGCTTTCCAAAGATAAGGGTTCCGCCGGCAAGACCTAGCATCGATGAAAGGAAATTGCAGCCGACGTAGGCGGACACTTTTTCTTTCGGCGCGAGCTTGGATATGAATGAGAAATATCCGGGCGCAACCAGGAATTCGCCGATTGATGATACAACAGTGCCAACGATTACACCTGTAACATTCATGAAGAACCCTATGATTATTATTCCAATCGCGTAAAGAAGCACGCCGGCCATCACAGACCTTAGCGACTCTATCTTTTCGCAGAACTTGCCAAGTGGGATGCCTAGCGCAATTATTGTGAGCGGATTGAAAAGGCTGATGAGCATCGGGCTGAACCATTCTGGAGTGAACTTGAACCCTATAACTATTATCGGAAGGGCGTTGAGCATCGTGGAATAAAGCCCCCAAAAGCCGCTGATGAGAAGCATCATTATTATGAATTTACCGTCCTTAAACGCAATTCTTATGTTGTTCAGCGCGTCCTTCACGCTCTTGACTTCGCCTGTTCGCGGAACTTCCTTGAAAAATAGCAATCCGATCAGGATGTTCAATGAAACCATTATCGCTCCGACCATGAAGACAATAGAATATGCCGATGTTGATACGATGCCGGCCTGCTCCAGCGCCACGTACGCCATAGGGAATACAAAGGCACCTAGGTTTACCACCCAGTAATAAATGCTGTATGCCTGGTTCCTGTCCTCTGAGGACGTGCACTTTGCGATTGTTGATTGAACCAATGGTTTGTAGCACCCGATGCCGAAGCCCACCGCCATTACGGATATTATCGCGGTAAACGCGCTATTGGCAAATGAGAGCATCGCGTATGCCGCGGTCAGGAAAATGAATGCGAATATAATCTGCTTGCGGTATCCGATTTTTTCGGCCAGCGCGCCGCTGAGTATCGGGATTCCGTATTGTATCGGGTACATGAATGCGGTAAGAGTGAGCGCAAGATCTTTTGGAAGGTGCAGATTATACA
>JAQUQK010000103.1 GCA_028716125.1 Thermoplasmatota archaeon
TCGCGGAAGCGCTTGTCTCCCTTGACGAGAAGCGCGGAGGCGCAACAATCAAAAAATATTCCTCGATGAAAAGCGACGAAGAGGATGCGCTAATAACCCGCGAATTTTCAGAACCGGTGAGCATATCTAAATTTATAAAAGCAATAGATGGCGAAACTTCAAGCAAAATTTCCGACGACCACCAGCTTTTCGGCTACACTATAATCAACAGCAAGAAGGCGATAATGTCGTTTAGTGCTGCGGACTTTCTGAAAATCTTCGGCTGGAGCACTGAGAGGGCGCTAATATTCACAGACATTACATATGGCAGAAGTCCGATGATTGCAATACGCGTCCATCCCATGAAGCCCGCCGCCATTGTATATCACAAGCCCGCGGCAGTCGACCCGCTTGCGCAGAAACTTGCAGAGGCAGATAACATTCCGCTGATAATAACGCGCCTTGAGATGAACGACCTGATAAAACGGCTGGATGGATTATGATTTTACAGAAATAGTAGATAGAGAACAAGTTCATTCTTTTTATTTTCAGACGGTGTATGAATAAACCCAATAGTAATATTCGCTCCATTGGGAGCCTTGCGGGTCGCCCGACTGTGCCGACGGTTTTATGTCTATTGTTAGCTCACTCTTGCCGATTGTATATTCATATGGGATCTCATAGTCGCTTTCGAGCCAGCGCTTGTTCGTATTTTCTCCTGGTGTGTACCACGGCAACTGCATTTTTACCCCATCAACGTAGACTTCCGCCTGCTGGTGTGCGATTCCATAGTCAAGGAGCCTGCGGAGCTTGACACCCGAATTGGATGCATCTATATTCACCTTGAACGAAGACGACGTCTCTATCGTCCTTCCGTCATCAGTAACTGACTGATCCGAGTATTCGGGCGGTGGGGCTATTGACGGCCCTGCAAGAGGCGCGGGAGCAAGAATCTGCCCGTCATTGTCCCCCTCGAAATACAGCGTTCTGGAGCCGCCCCAGGTTTCCCCTTCATTTTTGTATTCGTGGAAAGTCTCGGATGCGCTGTTTCCGATATCGATTTCGTCGGTCAATTCAAGCCCGCTTTTGTCTATCTGGTAGTAATACGCGACGCTGGAATAGTCGCCCGGCTCCTCATTCAACCCTCCATGCTCTATTCCGAAAAACAGGTGGTCGTTGTATGGAACATAGTCGGAGAAATGATAGCGGTAGCATACATTAGAGGTCTCTTGTAATCCCTCGAACTCTCCTGGCGCTGCAGACGGCTGTTCTCCTTGCTTTGTTTTCACTATGGATATTTGCTTGGTAAATCCGTGAGTTGGAAGCGTGAAAGTTCCCTCTTCGAAATACCATCCGCCGTTGTAATAGTCCTCAGTCCCGGTTCCGTACATCGCGGGGGAGCGCGACCCGTCTATGTAAACCCTTTCATCGCCCTCCATGAAGAGAGTCATGACCGGAACGGGTATTCCTCTTAGTGTGTGGGTGACTCCCACATAATGGCCCTTTCCGCTTGTTTCCAGGATGAGGTAATCGTAGTTGTACGCAGTTGTCTCCTGGCGCCAATTCGCATTAAAGTAGCTGCAAATGCTTCCAAGGCCCTCGTATGGCTTTGTGTTGTATTCGACGCGGTAATCTACTTTAACGCTTGACGTGCCCGCGTTCGACATGAATATGGTCGCGCTTGATGAATAAGGCATCGGCCAGTAGCAGTAGAACCAGCCGTCGGACGAACTGTAGCCGAGCGGGAGCGATTTTACTTCTGCCGCGCCAAGGCCGCCGCAACCGAAGAATTCCCCTACTGGCGCATTTACGCAATGCACTCCGTCCCAGTACATGTCGATCCACAGATTGTTAAGAACGGACACGTCCACCGAATCGAGTTTTATCTTGAAAGCGGTTATGCTTCCCGCTCCGTTGATGCTTAATATTTCTTTTACGCCTCCCGAAGCAATGTCGGCAGTGCCGTCGATTGGAACGTTTCCATCAGTAGGTTTAGGATCCGCTCCGCAATTTTTCCACATCGAAATGAGTTTTGAATAGTCCTCCTTGCCCGTGAATGTCTCGACATCAGCCCACGCCGGATAAAGATGGTAATCTATGTTGTAATAATTCGGCGCTCCTGTAAGAACGAATTTGCAGCGCGTCTTGAATGCCATCGGGAGATAGCAGTAATGCCCTCCGCTGGACACGTTCCTGAAGCCTGCCAGCGGGAAAAGGAAAGGCGCTTCGCTGCCGCTAAAGAACTTGTCTGCAGGCACGTCTACCCTTGGGGTTTTTTCATCATCGAAATATATCTGTATATTCCCGACCGTCGCTATATCGTCCTTTGTCATCCAGATGCGCGTGATGCAGCCGGGGCCCTTTGCATCCATAATCACATAGGAACTACCTTCTTTGTAAAGGTATGTTTCATTGCCGCTCGGATCGTCGTAGGTGCCGCCATCCAAGTTTCCTCCGTCCTTCGCGTGGCTGGAAACGTGCCCAATCGTCACTCCCTGCTTCAGATATGGCAGAAGGTCGAACCTCTCCGCGGCCTCGAGGCCGTAAACTTGCCACTCTGCACCTTCGGGTATTGTATTCTTACTGCCGTTCTCATCGCCGACGCAACCCGCCAGGCCTGTAAAAACCATCAACAGAACCATTCCAACGCTCAGAAACCGCTTCATAAAATCATAATGTGATTAAATTATCAATATTATAAAGTTTCGGTTATCTGGCTTCAGAACTAAAATCATTAAAAGCCAAATCGCAATTCCAGCACGATGTCTGTCATCGAAATCCTCGCGCTTTTCGTAAATGCATTCTGGCTCGTCCTTCCTGCGGGCTTTGCAAATATGGCGCCAACCATCTTCGGCGGCGGGCTTCCGATGGATTTCGGGCGCAGCTTTTCGGACGGACGGCGCATTCTTGGCGACGGAAAGACGTGGCGCGGATTTGCTTCCGGCGTAATAGTGGGCGCATTCATCGCACTCGTCCTCACATGGATTTCCCGAAGCGCCAATACTCAATATCTCCCAGATTTCGGCGAGCCGGTTTACGCAATTTATCTTGGTGGGATTTTGGGCACTGGCGCTTTGTTCGGGGATGCGGTCAAGAGCTTCTTCAAGCGGCGGATGGGAATAGCACGCGGCGGGAAATGGCCTGTGGCAGACCAGCTTGACTTTATCGCAGGCTCGTGGCTGTTTGCTTTTGTGTTTGCAAACGATTGGTTTATGGCGCATCTCATCGGCCCGGGCGGGTCGCTTGCATGGATAATGCTCATTACTGCGGTGATGATTCCGGCCTTGCACAGGCTGATGAACATACTCGGCTATGCGCTTGGACTGAAAAAAGTCCCATGGTAATTGTTGAAAATAGGTGGTAAATATGGCACTCGGAGACATGTTGAAGGCATGCGGCGCGGTGAAGTTCGGAAAGTTCATCCTGACCTCAGGAAAGGAAAGCTCGTTCTACGTCGACATCAAGAAGGCGAGCACGAACCCCATGATTCTCAAGGAAGTAAGCAAGGAAATTGCAAAGTACGTTCCAGGATACTCCAAAATCGCGGGAATGGAGCTTGGCGCGGTCCCGATAGCAGTAGGAGCGGCGCTTGAGACAAACGTCCCGTATGTAATTGTCCGCAAGGAGAAGCGCGAGCACGGAACCGGCAAGCAGATTGAAGGCGACCTTCAGGCTGGAGAAAAAGTCCTGATTGTCGAGGATGTCGCAACGACCGGCGGCTCGAGCCTTAAGACTGTTGAATACCTTAAGGCAGCTGGCGCAATCGTGGACAAGGTCATCGTCGTTGTCGACCGTGAAGAGGGCGCAAAGGATGCGCTCAAGGCAATTGGAATTGAACTTGTCCCACTGGTGCGCATCAGCCAAATCATGGACAAGAAATAAGCAGAAGCATGCTTGGCCCGGGATGAAATGGAAGGCAAGAACTCCGCAATACTGGCAACCTTGCTTTCCAGCGTCATCTGGGGCTCTTCCTTTGTCGCAATCGGCTGGGGCCTTGGCGCAGGCGGCCTCGACCCTTACTCTTTTGCTTTCATCCGTTTTCTTGTCGCAGCGCTTGCGATGTTTGTCCCGCTTGCGCTTCTTACAAAATTCAATTTTTCTCTTTTCGCGGACAGGCAGATTATAATTATCGGGCTTGTGAACGGGCTTGCATACTTTCTGCAATTCATCGCACAGGATTACACAACTCCTGCAAAGGCGGCGCTTCTAGTCAATTTGAACAACATACTCGTCGCTTTCCTTTCGGTTTGGATGTTTGGCGAGAAGCTTGGAATTTCCAAGAAAGCCGCAATAATTTTGGGGGTTGTGGGCGTTTTCCTTGTAACGACCAAAGGAGACATATCTGTGCTTCGCACTGGCGGGGGAACGGAACTAATTGGAGACGCTCTCGCCCTCGTTGCAGGGATTGCCTGGGCATTCTACATAGTACTGATGAAAAAATACGTTTCCTCAGGCGAACGCAACATAAGCCAGCTTACGGCATGCGTTTTCGTTTATACTGCAATTGCAATACTTCCGGCATTCCTTATATCGGGCGGGCTTTCTGCAGTTCCACTCATAAGCACCAATGGATGGATTGCCATAATTTACACGGCGATTTTCTGTACGATTGCGGCATTCGTGCTCTGGTCATATGGATTGCGCAAAATTTCCGCAACTGCTTCATCAGTAATGCTACTCATGGAAATAGTTTCGGCGTTCTTCCTGTCAATTGCGCTTGGCCTGGAGGGAACTTTTGTGCCCCTTGAGGCGTCTGGCGTGGTTTTTGTAGTCGGCGCGGTCGCCCTCGCCAGTTTCGACCTGTCAAAAAAATAAAAAAAAGACTATTCTTTTAAACCCGACTTGCGATTCGGGTGCTCGTTTCAATGAAAATCCTGCTTGTCGGCGGCGGAGCACGCGAACACGCGCTCGCGCTTGCCCTTACCAAAAATCCAGATAACGAGCTTTACGCAGTTGCGCACAACATGAACCCGGGAATCGCCCGCATCGCAAAAGAATTTCTGCTTGAGAAAGAGACAAATGGAAAGAAGATTGCAGAATGGGCGAAATCCAAAGGAGTCAAGATGGCCATTGTGGGGCCAGACCCCGCCCTTGAAGCAGGCGTCACGGATGATCTTGCTGACGCGGGGATCGATTGTGCAAGCCCTTCAAAGAAGGCGGCGGAGATCGAGACGTCAAAGCAGTTTATGCGCAAGCTGATGGCAAAATACAAGATTCCCGGTTCTATCAGGTGCGAAGTTTTCGACAATGCCCGCGAGGCAAGGAAATACATAGACCAGCTCGGATTTGTTGCGGTAAAGCCAATCGGCCTAACGGGCGGAAAAGGCGTTCAGGTTTCAGGCGATCACTTCAAGGACACTGACGGCGCAATGGAATACGTTAAAGAAGTGCTTTCCAAAGGAATCGGCGGCTCCAAAGTCCTGATTGAGGAAAAACTAGAAGGTGAAGAGTTCTCGCTTCAGGCATTCTCAGACGGCAAGGACATTTACCCGATGCCCGCGGTGCAGGACCACAAGCGCCTTCTCGACGGAGACAAGGGGCCAAACACCGGTGGAATGGGCTCTTACAGCCAGGAAGACGGCCTCTTGCCGTTTCTGGGCAGGAGCGATTACGAGGATGCAGCCTGCATCCTGCAGAAGATAATCGAAGCCCTGGATGAGGATGGGCGAACTTATATCGGCCCGATATATGGGCAGTTCATGCTTACGGCAAACGGCCCTAAAGTCATAGAGGTGAATGCGCGCTTCGGCGACCCCGAGGCAATGAATGTCCTTTCGCTTTTGCGTTCCGATTACGCAGATATCTGCAAAGCGATGATTTCTGGAAAATTGTCAAGAGTTTCGATTCAATTCTCCCACAAAGCAAGCGTTTGCAAATACGTTGTTCCAGAAGGATATGGCATAAAGCCGATGGAAGACCAGGAAATCAAGGTTGACGAAAAAACAATAGCGGAGACTGGCGCACGCATTTTCTACGCATCAGTCAACGAAAAAGATGGAAAGGTGTACACCACGCGCTCTCGCGCCATAGGAATTCTTGCGATGGATGACAGCATCTCGGAGGCGAACAAAACCTGCGAGAAGGCACTGAAGTGTATTTCGGGCAAGATATTCGTGCGCCACGACATAGCCACAAAGGAACTGCTCGACAAAAGAGTAAAGCACATGAAAGAAATACGCTGCTGATTAAGATAGAGAGAGGATTATTTTTTCTCCGGACTCCCTTTCGCCTTCGAAGGTTATGGACATTCCGCTTGGCGAGATTGATGCGCTCATTCCCACTTTTGAAAAGCCATTCACGTCCAATTTCTCGAGTTTTATGTTCAATGCTCCGTCGGATATATACCAAACGGCATTTTGCGTTTCGCCGAGTACAGTCATTGCGCCGTCAACAGCCGCTGCAAAATCTGCAGTCGTCGCAGCACTCATGTTGAATCCGCCCATTGTCTTTTCGCCGTTTCCGTCCTTAAGGTCGTATGCTGACACATGGATCGTCGAAAGATGATCCGCAGGAGACGTTATCGCGGAAAGCGCCGATACATCTCCCCTCAGGAAATAGTTGAACCACCCCAGAGAGTACTGCGCAACTATGTCCCATGACCATGTAGGGTACGGGAAGAACGGCAGATTGCCCCAGGAAGCGTGGTTTCCATTGCCTACCACGATGAATTCCTTTGGCCCTTCAAGTCCGTCGTATATCTGCTTTGTAATCGCGGGGCACATCATGGGGAAAGGCGCAACCGGGCCGTCGCTGTCAGCGGTCTGTATCTGGATGGGTATGTCGGAAGTTGCCATGTTGACGTTGTATTTTGTAATCGGTG
>JAQUQK010000104.1 GCA_028716125.1 Thermoplasmatota archaeon
CCTTGCCTCGATTATCTGGCGGATGCGCTGGGCTATGTCGAAAACGTGGCCTGTTCCAACTATAGTGATCATAAACGGTTCATCCCGAAATAATACGGATTAATAAAAACGATTTGGAACGAAGAAAAAGGTAGTTTGGCCTTTTTGGCCGAAATTCGCCTGCAATCCTTACGCTGTTTTTCAACAGCGCTGGATTCCGAGCAGATGTCGCCTGCTCGAGAATCTGCGAGCTTGCTGTTGTTGCCTTAGTCGCAGCTTTCGGCTCAAATTACATCTGCTTGAGCTTGTCGGATACGAAGTCGATGACGCCCTGGTCGAGCGGGATTGTAAGCGATGTTTTCCACTTCTTGGTTCCGTCCGGGAGCGTGTATCCGCGCGATATGGATATGAACTCGTTCTCTCCTTCGGGGACCTTTGCCTTCTTTCTTGCGACCTCGATGAAGTTGTTCTTGCCGAATTTCACTTCTTCTGCCTTTATTGTCTCGAATTCAACCATTTTGGTACCCCCTTTTGCGTTGTTGGGTATTAGTATGTATTGTATAATACTATATTATCTTATCTATCGTTCCTACTGTCCGGACGGCGGTGCGGCCTGCTGCTCGAGGCACAAAAGAGTCGAATTCCCGACTGGAAGAACGATGATGCGCCCCTCCGGTTTTTCCTGCATCGCCTTTGCAAGGGCTTCCTGGATGCTGTCAAATCCTTCAATGCCAAATTTTTCCTTTAGCGCAATTTTGTCCATTGCAGTCTGGGCGTAAACCTTTGCCTTCCCAAATGATTTCTTGCCCATCAATTCACAGCATGCATCGTTGCCTATTCCTTCTTTGCATTCGGCGGCAAGTATGATTATTCCGCCGTCCTTTAGAGCGGGAAGGGCTGACTCAATTGCATTCTCGGCATTGTAAAGCAGGCTGTCAGTTGGCGCGCCCCCGGCTGACACCACTACTATATCGGCCTTTTCCTTGACTGGTACTTTGTATATCTGGTCGACTATTGCCATGCCATTTCGCAGAACCTGATCAGGCGAGCCCGCGATTGCCGCAAAAACCTGCCCGCGCGAGTTGCGGATTGTGTTGAGGCAAAAATCCACGCTTGCCATTCGCGCCGCCTCGACCATGTCTTCGTGGACAGGATTTCCATTAAGACAGCCCGCCCTGCAATTTTGCCCTCCTTGGCCGGAGACCAGTTTGTAATTGAATTGTATGGTGGGATGCGCTGATATTCCAGGGAGTATGGACTCGCGCCCTCCGGTGTATCCTGCACAGTGATTGTATTCTATGTCTCCAAGAAGAATCTTGATGTCTGCTTCGACGTATGAGCGGAAGATGCGCACCTCATTGCCGCGCGACGTCCTTCCAACAGGCACGAAATCTTCCATTTTGCGGCAGTCTCCTGCAATCCAGCGGTACTTTGCGGAAACTTCGCGCCCCAAAATGCGCCTTGCCTCGTCAGGCTCGGTCTGGCGGTGCGCCCCTACTGCAAATATAATTGTTATGTCGTCATCTCTTGCGCCCGCTTTTTTCAGATCCTCCAGAACAAGAGCAACCATTTCCTTTATCGGCGAGGAGCGGGTTTGGTCGTCAACGACTATCGCCACGCGCGTTCCCCTTGATATGAGAGAGGAAATCGACTCTGCGCCGAGGGGGTGCGACAATGCTCCGCGAATTATTATCTCGGCGGGCGCTGGCGCCGGCAGGTCCTTGGGCTTCAAAAATGCGCAAAGCCTGTCGTCAGGTATGTCCACCGAAATTTTTGCAGTTCCAAAAGGCAGTTCAAACTTCATTCAATCCCTTGAATCAAATTCCTACAAAAGGCGATCCCCTAATTACGGTATTTTTAACGTGTTCGCGGGCGGCTTGCAGTATTGCATCCATCTCTTCCTTGGACGCTGGCTTTGTTTTCCTAAGCGCCGGATCCATGGCCCCTCCGGGGCGGAAATACTGCAAAACGAATTTTCTTGCACCGCTTATTGTTCTTGCTATCTCAGATATGTCCTGAACGCTGTTTATCGCTGGAACGACGGTCGTCCTGAATTCATAATCAATGCCGGATTTCATCAGTATCTCTATGCTTTCCTTTATCTTGGCGACGTCGACGTCCGCCCCTGCCGCCAAGTCGTATTTCTCCTTTACAATGGCGCTCTTTATGTCCATCGCTACGTAATCTATTAACTTTTCGTCAATAAGGCGCTTTAGCATTTCAGGATTGTATCCGTTTGTGTCCAGCTTTACAACGAAGCCGCTGTTTTTTATCGTCCTGCAAAGGTCCGGCAGGTCCGCATATATCGTAGGCTCTCCGCCCGTGATTACGACTCCGTCTATGAAATCCTTTCTCTTCGCAAGGAATGCCAATATGCGCTCAAGCGGTATGCTCTCGAATTCTCCGGGGTTTGTGATAAGCCGGTAATTGTGGCACATCGGGCAGCGGAAGTTGCATCCTGGGAGGAAAATTACAGATGCCACCTTGCCGTCCCAGTCGACAAAGGAAACTTCCACGAGGCCTTTTATGTCCATCTTATCTTCCTATAACCCGGCGCTGGAATTGAGAGGGCGTTTTTCTATCTTGCGCTTATTTTTTCCATATTCGCGTTTTTCCGCACATTTCACTGCTTCTTGCGCGTAAATAACAGCAGCAGAAGGAAAAGCGCGCCTACCGCAATCACGAAAATTTGCACGATTGTTGTGCCCGCCTTCATGTTGAAATGCGATTCGACGTACCCGCTGCCGCCATTGTAGGAAGATTGCTTTGATATTGAAATCCAGTCGATGATTTTTCCATCAAGAGACTTTGCTTCCAGCCTAAGCGTGTTGTTTGAAAGCACGTGCACCATGCAGTAATGGTACTCGCTTGCGCTTGCGGCCACCCAGCTGCCGTTGCCCGTTTCGTAGAGAGGTGCGCCGATGCTTCCTGCGATTATGTAAATCGTGCCTTTTGGATTATTGTAAACGTTCTTGGAATAGTTTACGACGGCCCCGCCCCGCATCGGATAGTCACGCTCGTACATATGAACGTGCCCCAAAAGAACGAGGTCGACGTTGTATTTGTCAAATATCGGCACGAATATCTCTGAGACATCTGTCTGGTTTCCGTGGCTGCTGTCAGTTGAATATGGGGGCCTGTGGAAATATACTATCGTCCATTTGTATCCTGCATCCTTTGCCGCCGCAAGATCGCTTTCGAGCCAGGGAACCTGCTCTTGCAGAAGCGCATCTTCGCCGTTGTCCGTTTCTCCAGTATCAAGGCAGACGAAATGCACTTGGGATATGTTGAAAGAATACCACATCTCATTGCCCGGGAATGCAAACTGGTCCTGGTAATTGCTGAAATACGAAGAGTACTCGTGGTTCCCTCTACAGGACATTAGAACGGATTGGCTTGTGAGCGGCTCCGCAGCCTCAAACCACTGGTCCCACCATAGCTGCATCCCGCCGAAGAACACCATGTCGCCCCAGAAAATGCTGAACGCCGGCTTTTCCTTTGCTATCGCGTCAATTCCCTTGGCAAAAACAGAGAAGTCGTTGTTTGCATAAGACGGGTTTGACGGGTCGTTCCTGCTGTCGCCGAATGCCGCGAATGTCAGGTTGCTGGTAAAGCGCGGCTGTGTCTTGAATGAGAATTCGCCGCTCCAGCCGAAATTAGCATCGCCGCACCTGTAATAATAGGTCATTCCCGGATAGAGACCTACAAGCTCAACGTCGTGTATGAATCCAGTCGCGCCAGCGTATGTGTGCGAGACGCCAGCCGCCTGCGCGAAATAATTTCCGGAATGGATGCCATATTCTACTGTGGGAACATACACCGGCAGGCCTTCTGGCACGCCAAGGGTCGTCTGCCATGTCACAGTCATTGTGGTCTCTGGATTATTCTGCCATGAGAGGTGGACGTGGACTGGCGTTATGGACGGCAACTGGGCTGCGCCAGTCGGCTGAACAAGCAAAAATGCTGCCGCTAGCAAGATTGCAAGAATGTTGCTTTTCCTCATGTCATCCCATTATTTCAATGCGAACGCCGTAAGCACGTCCAGAAGCACGTCCGGGCAGTTCGTTATTATCCCGTCGCATCCCATCTCGTAGAACGCCATCATGTCGACAGGATCGTCGACAGTCCAGACGTTGACCTTTAGGCCGGACGAGTGCGCGCTGTTCACAAGGTCTTGCGTCGTGAAGCTTGCCTCTGGATGTATCGCCTCCGCGAATGCCGCTATAATAGAACATTCAAGGCCCGGCGGACTGTCGAAATTCATCAGCATTCCGCATTGTATATCGGAGTTTAGGCCGCAATACATTGTGGAATACGGGCTGAACGAAGAGATGAGCACTTGATCAGTCATCCCCATGCTGTGCACCATGTCAACGACCTGCTGCTCTATGCCTGGATATGTCATAGGCACCGTCTTTATCTCGATGTTCACCTTGATGCCATATTGCTTTACCAGCGCAAGCGACTCTTCTAGCGTAGGAATGCGCTCCCCTGTAAACGAGGCATTGAACCACGATCCCGCGTCAAGTTTCTTGAGATCTTCCATCGTCATTGAATAGATGTAGCCGGTGCCATCTGTCGTCCTGTCAACCGTGTCGTCGTGAATCACCGCAAGCTGGCTGTCGCTTGTCATGTGAACATCAAGTTCGATCATGTCCATTCCCATGAGTATCGCCTTGCGGAATGAGGCCAGCGTGTTCTCAGGCGCGTATGCGTTGGCGCCGCGGTGGCCGACTGTCAATTTGCCTTCCGGCTTCCTCACAAGCGATACGTTTACTTCGGATGCGCCTGCAACACATTTCCTTGCCCTGATGTATCCGTTTGCGGCGATCCAAAGCGTGACGTTCCCATCTTCCGAATCAACGCTGAATTTTCCTGAAGCGTCGGTGGTAGTGAAATTCTTCATTGCACTCTCGAAAATATCCATGTTGTTCAATTTCTCGGACATGTTCGCTTTTTCTATGAAAACCACGGCGCCGGAAATCGGGTTGCCCTGAGTGTCCGTCACTACGCCGTAGACGGATGCGCCTTCCTCCGCTCCGTTCTGAGAGCTTCCAAAATCATTGCTTATGCATCCAGATATTGCCGAGCCTACAATTACAAGCGCTGCCAGGAGCGCCACAATGAATTTCATTTCATCGCCTCTTCTTGTTCATAATTCTTGACTTGTATCCGGCAAATCCTGCGGCGAAAGCCGCGGCCAGAATCGTGAATTCGTACCCTGGGGTTGATTTGCCTTCCTGCGCTTCCTCGCCTGTTGCGCCGGTGTCTTCGCCGCTGCCTGTTTCCGGCTGCGTTTCTTCCGCAATTTCCTGAACTGCCGGCGGCTCGTAGTTGTCAACTATCGAGAACCAGACAAATGCATCATTTGCGGTATTGTCGTCGCCAACTCCAGATGTGTTGTAAACGCTCTTTCCGCCTGAAGATTCATTTGCGACTTTATCGCCTGAAAGCGCGCCAGTGGAGAGATTGTATATTCCTACATAAGAAGCGCCATCGTACGGCCCCGGCGCAACGTCCTGCCCTGCATCGGCTGCATTGTCCTTTCCTGCGCCGTTCTTGGCGCTTATGTCCGCAAGCTCATCTGCTCCGTTGTACTCGTAGAAATTCATATCCTGGCTGTCCTTTTCGCAAAGGGTTATTGCGATTGAAACATTTGCAGATGAAACTTCAAACGAATATGCGGCGTTCGGGCTCCAGTCGTCGGCGTCGACGTTGGGCTCGCTCTTCTGCCATATCCAGTCCTTGCCTTCCTCCTTTACTCCGACATAGTAATACCAATCGGCCTGGTTTTCGTAAACTTCCGAAAAGCCCGGAACTTCTGAAAAGCCTGGAACCGGATCTATTTCGTCGATTTGGACTATCCTGCATATTGTGATTTGCAAGTTTGCATTGACTTCGCTCACGGCAGATTGGCCGGCGGCAGGGGCAGCCATCAGGCATACAATGGCAATAGTTGCCAGGCATCCAACTATTTTCTTGCTGCTAATTTCTTTCATTTCATCACCATTTTTTTAACATTCGATAAAATAGCGATAATGGTTAGTGACGCGATCAATAATGCAGTTTCAAATCCCGGAACCAATTTTCCGCCGCTGCCGATTTCAGATTGCTCTGCGCCCTTCGCAATCTCGATGGTGTACTCCTTCCCGCCCTCTGCGTCGAACGATATTGCCTTGGTGGTTTTGCCGTCCAGCATTATTGTCTTTTCTGCGGAATTTATGACGCTTTCGACTGCTGCCGAGTTTTCCGGAAGTGTGAAGCAGACCTGCACCGGAAGGTCGGACTTGAACGTGTATTTAATCATGGATTCTGTCTCCGATTTGCTCGCATTTATTGTGGTGAACGTATCGTTCTGGAATGGGCCCACGCTTATCCAGGAATTGTTGTGGTATGTCATCATTCCGTTGTATACATAGTCCGGAACCTGGCCTGATATTGCACCGTAAAATCTGCCGTTCACGTTATTCATCGCGTAATCGCCGAGCACGTTTCCTTCCATAAAGTCGAACGCCTCTTTCCTATAGCTGTCCCATGTGCGGCGGTCATGGCCCGTGAGAGTCGAAATGAAAATTCTGGCTTCAGGGTGGTCAACCACTATGAGAGAGACCTGCGTGGCGTCTATGGCAGCATCAAGCGCCAGCGTTCCTGTAATGACTGTTATCGGGCAGAGTATTTGCTCTGGCCTCTCCCTTGGATCTCCTACCGAGATTGTATATGGGTCCGAACTTGTGCCGAGCAAGTAGCATGTTTCAGTCCCATCGTAAACTGGCGATTCGGGAATTATCGCCGCGTATTCATCGGGGTGGT
>JAQUQK010000105.1:0-3866 GCA_028716125.1 Thermoplasmatota archaeon
CGACGTTGAAGGAATCGTGCGAAAGGAAAAGCTGCTGGAGACGGCAAAGGAATACGGAATCGGGGGCCTCGTTCTGGCGCTCCTGGATGCAATGAACCGGGAAGCGGGAAGAACGCTTGCAGTGCTTAGCGCAGCCGAGAAAAAGCTGGCGAAAGGATTCTCTGCAAAAATAGATGAGAAGGAGATCAAAAACGCAGTCAACACGGTGATTGGATGAGAGTTAACTTCAGCGCGGAGGAAAAGGCGGCGGTGCTTGGAATAGTAAAAGTATGGAAAAGGAGCCAGATTGACGTAAAATCATTCGACGCAATTCAATCGAAATACGGCATACCTGCGCGCCTTGCCGAAACCATGTTCTGGCATCTCGACACTCTGGATGCCATAGGAAGGGCGGGGCAGCTTGTTTTCAAGGGAGGGACATGCATACAGAGTTATGTTGCACCGGAACTGCAAAGGGCGTCCGTAGACCTGGATTTCAACACAAGCATCCAGAATCCGAACGCAATAATGGACGCAATGGAAGACCTCAATAAAATTCTGGAAGGCGCGGGGCGCATCGCGTCAGTGCGAGGCGTAAAGTTCGGTGCGGTTGAGTTCGATTTCAAGGACGAGAAATCCGGCACTCTTTCCTTCCGAAGAAGGATGCCTTCGCGCTTCGGCGAGTTCGAGCGCGCGGGCGATGTTGACGTACAATCTAAAAGCATCAGGATACAGGTGAACTACAAGCATTCGTGGATGCCCGCGCTCAATACAGTTGAAAAGGAAGTTGCGTTTTTCGTGCAGGATGCGCAAAAGCCGGCCATGCCAGTAAAATTCGTTCATGCCAGCCCCGAGGACCTTTTCGCCGACAAGATTCTTGCGACAAGCAACATCGGCCCGTTCGGCAGGGAACGGTTCAAGGATGTTTACGACCTGATAGTTCTTTCCGGCATCAAACCCGAAAAAAAGCAAATCCTCAAAAAGCTGGATCTGGTTGGAGAGCACAGCGGCCTTGACGCAAATGCGATTTTGAAGGCCTCAATTGAGACGATATCTGGATTTGCAGAACACTCGCTGGATGCCAGAGGATTTTCAAGCATGGTCTGCTCCGGCGGCAAAAAGATAGTTGAGAACTGGGAAAGCGAGTGCGAAAAACTGTCAAAAACAGTAATGGGGCTTGTTCAATAATGGGACGTCTCTTGACCGCGCAACTGAGAAGGTGGGACGGAATCCATTATTTTAATTATTGTCAACGTCCGTGGACGCTAAATGCGATTTATTGTCGACGTTCGTCGACGCTTTTATAAACAAAATGGAAAAACCGCATCGGCTTCGTCCCGCTGTGGAAATAGCTTCTTGAGTAAAAACGCCCGTTTCCATTCCGCAACTATGCGGAAAATGGGGCTTGCTGGATGCGCGCCGAAAAAGGCGGAGCTGGACACCACATTTAGACGACATTTTATAACGTTACAATATACTTGCATTGTGTATCCGCAGGATGCTCTGGATGCGCCGTAAATGGGTTCTGCCGGATACTCTGATATGTAATCTGATAATCTATTTGGTGATTTGGATGAAAGCCAAGATAATAATGGCAATTGCCGTAATCGGACTGATGCTTGCAATAACGTCCGCAGGCTGCGTTGGCAGCAACAAAGAGACGGGCGCATCTTTCCTTGCTGGCAACGGCAGCGAACAGGAAAATTCTGACGATTTGTGGGCGATGACGACGGATTCATATGAAGATTACCACAGGGCGTATCTTGGAAACGGATACATGGGAACGACAATTTCCGCCGAAGGCACCGGATGGAGCGCCGCAACAGACCTGGATCCGATAACGTTGATGGCGGGAGTTTACAATTGGAAAACCGTGCCAAGCCCTGTGGATGAGTACATTAATGGCACATATTCATCGCCGCAGATGCAGGTTCTCTTGCTTGGAGATACCCCGCGCTCTGTAAATCTGCCTTCTTGGACCGATGTGGGATTTAATGACGGTCAGCTCTATTTTGACACTCAAACGGGCACAATAGAGAAGTATTTCCAAAAGCTTGACATGAAGAAAGGCTGCATGCAAACGAGCATACAATGGAATGACAATGGGCGGGTTACGGACCTGAATACCACGGTTTTTGTATCAAGAGACAACCCTCACACCGGAGTGGTGAAATATTCAGTAAGGCCCCATTGGAGCGGGATCGCCGCTTTTTCTTCCACGATAGACGGCACGTCAGATAAAGCTGGATTGGCTACCTGCGCCGTAGGGGGGATTACAGATGCTCCGGAAATTATCTCCGATTATATGAGAGCCCTGAATTACGCATACTTCCTGTACGGAGAGCAATATCTAGAGCAGGAGAAAAATTTTGACTTGAACAATAACTTAATGTGGCTGGTCGAGAAGACCACCCAATCAGATATTAAAGTGGCAATGTCGGCAATGATGGATTTTGAAAACGTCAGTGTCATTGCTACTGTGCCGGACATCTCAACGCCGGACAAGATAGGACTTAATTTCATGTTTGCGGTGGAAAGCGGGAAAGAGTATACTTGCTGCAAATACGTCAGCTTTTACACGTCGATGGACTCACCAAATCCGACAGAAGATGCAAAAGCATCGGCCGCCTGCCTTAAGGACAGCGGATATGATAAAGCGTTCGCAGGCCATTGCGAGGCATGGGGCAAAATCTGGGATACTGACGTAGTCATTGGCGGCGACGCAGAGGCGCAAAAGGCGATACGCGCAAATCTATTCTACCTCTATCAGAGTTTCAGGGAGGGAGTCAATTGGAGCGCCAGCCCAATGGGCCTGAGCGGCCTGGGATATAATGGCCATGTTTTCTGGGATGCGGATGTGTGGATGTACCCGACCTTGCTGGTTACACACCCCGAATTTGCGGAATCCGTTGTCATGTATCGCTATAACATGCTGCAGGGAGCAATAAACAAAGCAAAAGAATCCGGATATGAAGGGGCCATGTATCCGTGGGAGAGCGCCAATAAGGGCAGCGAAGTAACGCCCACGTGGGCAACGACAGGATCATATGAGCACCACATAACCGCGGACGTGGCGCTGGCCCAATGGGATTATTATCTGGCGACCGGAGACCTGGCATGGCTAAGGGACGTCGGATCCAAGGTCATATGCGAAACCGCAAAATACTGGGCGAGCAGGGTAACTTACAATCAAAACGCGGACAGATACGAAATAACTGGAGTGACCGGACCTGACGAATACCACGAAAACATAAACAACAACGCATATACAAATGCAGCCGCAGAAAAGAACCTGCGAATTGCCGCAAAAACCTGTGAGATCCTGGATATTGAATATCCGTCCAAATGGCTCGAAATTGCTGACAGGATGTACATACCATTTGACGACCAAAAACAGATCCATCTTGAATATGAGGGATATGCGGGCGACCAGATAAAGCAGGCCGATGCGGTCATGCTCACATACCCGCTGGATCTGGAAATGAGCGATGCGGTCAGATTGAACGACCTGCTGTACTATGCGAATCTTACAGACCCGAGCGGCCCGGGAATGACAGACAGCATTCACTCCATTGTGGCTGCCGAGCTTGGCAACGTGCAGATGGCATACGACTACTTCGTAAAAAGCTATAAGCAATACGTCAAGCCTCCGTTCAACATGTTCAGCGAAACGCCGACAAACTATAATTTCTGCTTTTTAACAGGAGCGGGGGGATCGCTGCAAAGCTTATTCTACGGCTTTTTGGGCTTCAGGTGGAATGAGAGCGCAATCGATTTGAAGCCAGTTCCAACTTTGCCGGAAAACTGGACTGGGATTACCTACAAGGGAATTAAATGGCAGGGGCACTTGGTGAATGTGGCGCTCGAATCAAAACAAGCAAAAATCA
>JAQUQK010000105.1:3966-6783 GCA_028716125.1 Thermoplasmatota archaeon
GAGAGCGCAATCGATTTGAAGCCAGTTCCAACTTTGCCGGAAAACTGGACTGGGATTACCTACAAGGGAATTAAATGGCAGGGGCACTTGGTGAATGTGGCGCTCGAATCAAAACAAGCAAAAATCACAGTAACCTCGGACAATTCTCAAATCCAGGAGCAATCGGCTCCAGTAAATGTTGTGATTTGGGGTCATGCGTTCGATGCAAAACTGAACCACACATACTCGATTACGCTTGATGGAAAAGTCAATGATTTGAGTGAAAAAGCAAACGATTTCGGAGTGCCAGGATTCGGGATTGCTATGTCATTTGCAGCTGTGGCACTGGCGATTGCTCTGGCAAGACGGCGTTCAGTTGAATGAAAAAAACGAAATGCGCAAGAGCCAGACGATATTCTTATAATTCTACAATATACTCACTTTATGCCGGTATTTGCCGGCGGTTTGCGCTGTGGGGGCTTTGGTTTGATTGTGAAAATTGCGACAATTTTGGCCGTATTTCTGATGATTGGGACTACATTCTCCGGATGTATTGGGGACGTTCTGCGCACAAACGGCGCCGAAAATCCAAACAGCGAAGCGCTTGAGTGGAAAGAGGTTGCGCGCTTTGCGTCGGGCTTCAGGGAAACGGACATGATAAACGAGAACCTTTCGAAAACCGGGGAACTCTCTTTTTTCGTCCGTAGCGGGGCCGAAAAGCTAGAGGTCGTCGTGGAGGTCGCATTTGAAAAGGCCGTTATCGATGGGTATCTTTCGCCAGTATCTAACGCATATTCCTTGACGGATTACCTGGAGCCGACTTCCAGCATAATGCTTGCGCGCGGAAACGTGACGCTTGCGCTGGCCGACCCGTCAAACAAAATCGTAAAAACGCTGAACTACAATACACTGTCTTTGGACGGCGTGCCTGAGATGATATTCCCAAGGGTTTTTTCGGACGTGATAAACATTGAAAATCCGTCCGAGGGGAAATGGACCCTGTTCATAGATGCGAAAGGGGTGGGCAGATACCAGCTCGTCGCCAACTCATACCAGCCAGCAGAAAAGAAGGATTTCCTCGCACTTCCGTACGATGTTTATGCCAACAAGGTAAAGGGCGCTTTTGTGGGGCAAATGGCGGGAGTGCCGTACGGCTACCCGTATGAATTCAGGTCGAAGGAAATAATAGAAATTCCGTTGTGGCCGTGGATTCCTCCCATAATGCTTGATGCGCTCAACCAGGACGACATTTACGTAGAGATGACTTTTCTGAAATCAATCATCGATTATGGCATAAATGTTTCCCAGGACCAGGCCGCGCGCGATTTCGGAAATTCGTCTTACCAGCTATGGCACGCGAACCTGGCGGCAAGGGACTGCATACGCAATGGGATAATGCCGCCATACTCCGGCCATCCGAACTACAACCAGCACGCCGACGACATCGACTTCCAGATAGAGGCGGATACTTTCGGCCTGATAACCCCTGGGATGCCTAGGGCGACGTACGACTTCTGCGACAGGTTCGGGCACATAATGAACTACGGCGACGGAATCTACGGGGGCTTGTTCATAGCCAACATGTACAGCAAGGCGTTTTTCGAAAGCGATCCGGTTAAAGTAGTTGAATATGGGTTGTCCTCCCTTCCCGAGGGTTCGTACTACAAGGAAGCGATAGGGGAAGTGCTTGAATGCTATTATAAAGACCAATACGACTGGCGCGCTGCATGGGACGTCGCCACCAAGTGGGACACATGGGAAAAATGCCCCGACCAGATAGGAATAAAGGCGAGCGTCAATGGCGCATACGTCGTGATTGCGCTGCTCTACAGCCACGGCGACATATGGAAGGCCATGGAGATTGCAACCAGATGCGGGCACGATTGCGACTGCAATCCGGCAAGCGCGTGCGGGATCTTGGGAACCATAATTGGCTACGATAAATTGCCCGACGACATGAAGGCTTGCCTTCCCGTGATGGACGGGCAAAAATTCAGCTACACCGATTATGACTGGAAAGGCGCCTGCGATGCAATGTGCAAAGTGGGGCTTGAAGTTACATTGGACCAAGGAGGAAAAGTGGACAACGGCATGATCTATGTTCTGCCCCAAGAAGTACCCAATCTCGGCCTGGAACGATGGGACAACGGCCCGAAATATTTCGAAGTGCCGCTGGACTTTGTGACAAACTATCCGCCCAGAACGGAACCTCCGGCCCAATGATTCTCACCAACCATGAGCCGCAGCGATCACGCAATGGAGTATGTGGAGGAAGCGAAACGCGGCGAATATCACAAAATAATACAGCAACGCTTATCAAATTTCCATCATTTCCATTGCGCTGGATAAAATGAGACATTTGTCTTTCCTAATAATGTTGCTCCTGCTGGCATCGCCCCTTGCAGGCTTCGTGTCTTCGGCAACGCAGAGCACAAACGTTGTATCGGTCGGATTGGAATACACGCCGTCTTGGGATGACCTTGTCATAATGGACCCTCGGGCACCAATACTGATCAACAGTACGCTTCACGCGGTTGCGCCATCTATAGAGAGCGGCAAACCATATTTCAGGATAAGCAAGTCGGACACATTCGCCGGATTCCACGTGGACGAGAGCGAGCTTTCGCGGCCTGACAAAAACCTTATCCTAGATGGATCGCTTGCAGTATACGACGCAGATTCGGGCAGCGAATGGGATACGGACAAAGGCGGCGCATCTTTCAAATCATTTGGGCATTTTGGAACAAGCGAAATAGAGTTCGATGTCTTCGATTACATGTCTATCCATGCAACGGCATTCAGCACAGAACAAAGGATGCTCGCAATAGAGTACAATGT
>JAQUQK010000106.1 GCA_028716125.1 Thermoplasmatota archaeon
AAATCATGAAGCGCTTTCTCGTCGCCCTGCAAAATTCCTTTCAGTTCCCTTTCAAATCCGGTATCGTAGCTTCCCATCCCGTCCAACCAACCGTGATGGAAGCGCAAATACAATGCACACGGATAATTGTTTGCCCGCGCACATAACAAAAGACTTTTATTGTACCACGGGCATACATATTAGTGGGGGGAAACAAAATGATTGAACCGGTGACAAAACTCCCGGTAAGGGACGCAATAGTTAGACCTCCCGTTACCGTGGACCAGGAAATGGACGTGTCAAAGGCGGCAGAGCTTATGCGAACCGTCGACGTCGGCAGCCTTATGGTTGTCGATAAGGGAAAAATGATAGGGATTCTGACTGAGGGAGACATACTTAGCAAGGTTGTTTCAAAGGATAAGCAGCCAAGCAAGGTGAAAGTGAAGGAAATAATGAGCAGGCCCGTTGTATGCATAGAGCCCGACATGGACATAGTCGAGGCGGCAAAAAAGATGGCAAAGCTGAAAATACGCAGACTGCCGGTGATAGAAAAGGGCGAGATAATAGGAATTGTCTCGGAGCGCGACATAATACGCCTGTCGCCTGTCCTCATCGACATAACAAGGGAATGCGCGATTATAAATCGTCCGCAGGAACCATATGATGGAAAGATAGAACCAGCAGAGGAAGAATACGTGCCTGGCAAATGCGAGGAGTGTGGCCGGCGCTCGGAGAAGCTAAAAGAAACTGAAGGAAAACTTATCTGCAAGAAGTGCATCGAAGGCTGATGCGCCCTCAATCTGTTTTTTGCGAGGCGAAAAGGACCAAACTTTGAAAAGGAAAAAGGTGAGAAAATGAAAGTGGAAGACATAATGGCAAGAGAGGTCATAAGCCTGGACAAGGACGACGAGCTCGAGAGCGCCCTTGAAATCATAAAGAAGGGCTACACCAAGATACCGGTGCTCGACGAAGGAAAGTTCGTAGGCCTGGTAACCGACGGCGAAATTGCGGAGAAGCTCGGCTCGATCAGGACGCGCAATGTCCTGCTGTCCAAGCTCCACGTCTCTTCGGTGATGGTTAAGGACGTTCCCACCGTGTCCCCTAACTTGCCGGTAGAGGATATACTCAAAACCGTAGGGCTTCCTGGGCCAACGATGCTTCCGGTGATATACAACAAGAAGCTCGTTGGAGTCGTGACGAAGGCCGACCTGCTCCCATATGTGAAATCGACCGCTCCCGTGGAATGGATAATGACCAATAATGCCAAATGCGTGGCGGAGGACGACCGCATAATCCATGCCCGCCGCATGATGGTCGAGGGCGACATACAGCGCCTGCCGGTGCATCGCGAAGGGAAACTCGTGGGCATAATATCTGAATCGGAAATCGCCCTTGCGCTTGCGCTGTTCAAAAAAACCGTCCCGGTGACGCACCAGGCGGCGCGCATAAAGGAGCTTGTGGTTGGCGACTTCATGAGGAAGGACGTAATATCTGCTCCCATAGGAATGCCAATAAAATGGGCCGCGGAACTGATGTTGAAGCAAGGCGTCGGATGCCTGCCAGTAGTCGATCCCGCCGGCAAGATCGTTGGCATCCTTTCGCGCACGGACGTCGTCCGCACCATAGGCAACGAGCCAAAAGGGCCCGCCGTTCAAGAACCTGCATCCACGAAGAGAAAGGAGCACGGCAACTGGCAGATATCCCAAAGAAGGCCCCAGAGGCGCTGATTTTTTTCCTTTTTTATTCCATTTTCCTTTCAACTTTTATAATCCCCTTGCCGATTCCGGTCTGCTGATTAAAATGATTCTTGTCGGCGGAACGGCGTCCAAAGGCCTTACGCGAAGACTCGCGCAGATCATGAACGTCGAGATTGCAGACGTCATAATCAAGCGCTTCCCTGACCAGGAAGTATATATAAGGATAATGAGCAAACTCGCTGACAAGGACGTCGTAATAGTCCAGACGACTCACCCGGACGAAAATCTTTTCGAGCTTCTCGTGCTTCAGGAGACAGTAAGGGCGCAAAAGCCGAGGAGCATGACAACTATAATCCCATACTTCGGATATGGCCGCCAGGATCGAGCATTCAACGAGGGCGAAGTCGTAACAGCCAGCATGGTCGCAAAGATGATACAGAGGACCACGCATCGTGTGATATTAGTAGACCCGCACAAGGAATATATAACCGATTTCTTCGACATCCCTGTAAGGAGCCTTACTGCGGTAAAGCCGCTTAGCGAGCGCCTTAAGGACCTCAAGCCAGACCTCATACTCGCGCCCGACATCGGCGCATACCCGCGCGTAAAGAAGGTCGCCGAAGTCATCGGATGCCAGTCGGACCACCTCGACAAGCACCGCATAAACGGCGAGACCGTCGAAATGGAGGATAAGGAGCTTAAGGTCGATGGGAAGATTGTCGCAATCGTCGACGACATAATATCCACCGGCGGAACAATGGCTGCGGCAATAAAGCAGCTTAAATCCCAAGGTGCAAAGGCAGTCTACGCGGCATGCACTCATGGACTTTTCATCGGCGGGGCAATTGAAAAACTCACTGCAGCAGGGTGCGAGCGCGTAATTGCGACGGATACGCTTGAAGGACAGTTCAGCTTCGTTTCAGTGGCGTCGATAATCGCCGAGGAACTACAGGGAAAGGCGCCAAAGGGTGGGGCAAAACTCTCAAAAGATGCGCCTGGAACCTTCGACGAATAAAACTAAATCGCTTCATCACTTTTTCATTCGATTTTTACATCTACCACAATATGGCTTACTCCGGGAGAGAACGATTTTACTTCCGTAAATCGCAGAATCTCGCATTTTCTGCCTGCGCGAGCGGCCGCGTTTTTAACGTCTTCTTCCGCATTTTGGGGCAGGAGCGCGTTCGGGTAAGTTTCGTGGTAATGTATAATGCCACCTTCCGGTTTTAGAACGCACATCGCTTTGTCCAGGAAATCCTTTGTTCCACAGACATAACCCATCATAACGCGGTCCGCAGTTCCTTCCGGGGCAACTTCCCGGCAGTCGCCAAGCAAAGGTTCAACTATTTTTGAAACACCATTCTGCTCTGCGTTCCTGCGCAAGTATGAAACTGAAAGGGGATTTATCTCGCATGCGTAGATGCGCTTGGGCTTGCCATAAACCGCCAAAGGCAAAGTGAAATAGCCGATTCCAGCGAACATGTCCACGATTGTCTCGCCTGCACACATGATCTTGGACATCCGCACCCTTTCATCCACGTTCCCGCTTGCGAACATCACCTTTGCAGGGTTAAGAGTATATCTTATGCCGTTTTCAAGGTGAGTTGTTTCGGTGTTTGAATCTCCGAAAAGAAGTTTGAAATCTGGCTCGCGCATCTGCCCAATTATTCCGCCCGAATCCTTGAGTACGGAGCGCATTTCAAGAATTTCTGAATATGCTTGCGCCGCGATTTTTTCATACTGCTCAAGCGACTTTGGCAATTTTAAAATCAACACGTCGCCTATAAAATCCCATTTTTCAGGAAGCTCTGCAATCCGCGATTCTGGTATTTTCCCCATGAGCTTTTCCCTAATCTGGACAATTGGCGGAATCCAAAGGTTTTCCCTGCCGCACAAGTCTACGTCCTGAGTATCAAATCCTTCAATTTTTTTTGAAATTGGGAAATATACCCATTCGCCCAAAACCAGTATCTTGTGGTCTGATGCCATTGCGCCCAGCTTGCACAGCTTGCGCTTGACTTTTTCCGCATCGCCCTTCTTTACTTTAATTGCCAGGACCATCTATGATTCCCTTCGCGATTTTCACGAACTGTTCCCTCTGGACCGTGCCTTTTTCGCCTGCCGTTTTCACTGCGCCGATTATCTTCTGAAGCTGCGCTTCTGTCGCGCAAAGCCCGTTCTCGGCAAGCATCGCCTTTACTACTGCAGAACCGCTGTGCTTTCCAAGCATAAGCCTGCGCGAGTTGCCGACAAGCTCTGGCGCAATCGGCTCGTAAGTGGCAGGATTTTTCAGAACTGCGGCTGCGTGTATTCCTGACTCGTGGCGGAATGCGTTTTCCCCTACAAGCGGAGCGTTTGGATGAATTGGCACTTTTGAATATTTTGAGACCAATCTGCACAAATCTGCAAGCCCCTCTGTCTTTATTCCAATGTCGCGGCTGTAAATGAATTTCATTGCGCCAACGAATTGTTCAAGAGAAACGTTTCCACTTCTTTCCCCAAAGCCGCCGACGGTTGTGGCAACCGCCATTTCCTGCAAGGGTGCGCCCGCTTCAAGACCTGCAATCGCATTTGCAAGCGCAAGCCCGAAATCATTGTGGCAATGGACGGAAACTGGAAGGCCATGTGCTTCTTCTTTGATAATTTTGACTAAATGGGCAATTGCATCCGGAGAAGCGCACCCGACCGTATCGGTCAAGCCAACGCGTCCCACCTTCGCCTTTGAAGTTTCGCGGTAAAGCCTGCGAAGGAATGATTCCTCGGTGCGCGTCGAATCCTCTGTGCTGAAACTGACTTTTACGCCGTGATCATTTGCGTAATCTATGCAGTCCAATGATTTTGCAAGAACTTGCTCCTGCGTCATGTTCAGTTTGCATTTCAGGTGAAGATCCGAAGAAGCGATGAAAAGCATAGCCATGTCGGCTTCGCATTCGGCCGCCTGCGCTATGTCTTCCTTGTTTATGCGCGAAAGACACAAAATGTCGGCATTTAGTCCTTCGCGCGCTATCGCCCGGATTGCCTTGCGTTCCCCTTCGCCTACCGGGGGGAAGCCCGCCTCTATCTGGTGGACGCCGATTTCGTCAAGCTTCCTTGCGATTTCTAATTTCTGCTCCAGTGAATATGCTATTCCCGGCATCTGCTCCCCGTCGCGCAGGGTGCTGTCATAGACTACGATTTTTTCCGGGAAATTGATTTTGCGGATGGAATTATATGGACTGGTGAAAACTCCGCTGGAATGCTTCATCGGGGGTGAATCTGAAAAGGATTATTATTGGTGTTGCTTTTGAATCATAGCCCTTTTCAATATATAAAAGATTCAGCGCTGTAGATTTTATGTCTGCCGAAGAAGAGAATAAAGACGGAGCAGTGTCGGAAGACGATTTCTTCGCTTCAGCAAAAAAGAAAGTGGATGTTCCTGCCGAAAAGCCGACGGCACGCAAACACGAGGCGCCCGCCTCAATGCCTTCCCCAGAGCAGGCGGAAGCGCCAAGTGAAGAGCCGGTGCAGCCAGAAGTTAAGGAACCAAAACATTATGATTACATCCGCCAGCCAATAGTTTCCGTTCTTGGGCATGTCGACCACGGCAAGACCACTCTCCTTGATACAATACGCGGAACCACAGTCGCATCCCGCGAAGCGGGCTACATCACCCAGCACATTGGCGCAACCGAGATGCCGATTGAGGCAATTTACGATACCTGCGGAAAGCTTCTTGCAGGAAAGAAGTTCAAGGTTCCTGGCCTTCTGTTCATAGATACACCTGGCCATCATGCATTTACCACGCTTCGCGCAAGGGGCGGTTCGCTTGCGGATATTGCAATTCTCGTCGTTGACATAAATGAAGGATTCATGCCCCAGACGATTGAGGCGCTCAATGTCCTGAAATATTACAAGACGCCGTTTGTGATTGCGGCAAACAAGATTGATAAGATTCAGCACTGGCGCTCCGGAAAGGAACCGTTCATCCTCAACTACAAAAAGCAAAGCGAGGATGCAAAACAGAATTTCGACAACAAGATGTACGACCTGATTGGCAAGCTGTACGAACTCGGATTTGGCGCTGAAAGATACGACAAGGTCACGGATTTCACAAAGAACATTGCAATAATGCCGGTTAGCGCAATCACGGGGGAAGGCATTGCCGATCTTCTGATGATGCTTATAGGGCTTGCGCAGCGCTTCCTCGAGGAACAGCTTGGCACTGAAAAAGGCGCAGCGCAAGGCATTGTTCTGGAAGTCAAGGAGGAAAAAGGGCTTGGCACCACCATGAACACAATCGTTTACAACGGAACACTCCACATAAATGACACCATTGTAGTTGGAGGAAAGCACGCACCGATAACCACGAAAGTCAAGGCAATATTGCGCCCCAAGCCGCTCGACGAGATGCGCGACCCAACCCAGAGATTCGATTCGTTCAATGAAGTAAGTGCGGCAGCCGGAATAAAAATGGTATCTCCAGACGTGGAGGACGTTATGGCCGGTGCAACGATCAAGGTCGCATCGCCCCCGACGCCCGCCAACATAAAGGCGCTTATGGAAGAAATCGCCGCCGAATCAAAGATAACAATTGAAACCTCCGATAAGGGATTGTTCATCAAGGCAGACACCATCGGCTCCCTTGAGGCTCTTGCAAGCGAGATGAAAGAGAAGGGCATAGCAGTGCGCAAGGCGGAAGTCGGAGACATTTCAAAGCGCGATATCAACGAAACTGCCGCATTAACAGACCCTATGCAGAAAGCAATCTTCGCATTCAACGTAAAGGTTCTGCCTGATGCCGAGATGGATGTTCACACAACAGGAATTACCGTAATACAGGACAATATAATTTACGGAATACTGGACAAATACGGTGAATGGAAGGAGAAGCGCAAGCTGGAGCAGGACAAGATGCTGCGCGACCAGTACGTCTATCCGGGAATGATCCAGATTCTTCCGCGCTGCCTGTTCCGCGCCAGCAACCCTGCCGTTGTCGGGGTTCGTGTCCTCGCAGGAAGGCTAAAGCCCGCCCAGCCGCTGATACGCGACGGCGACGGAAA
>JAQUQK010000107.1 GCA_028716125.1 Thermoplasmatota archaeon
TGCCGGTGGAGCTGGCCGTGGGCTGGGAGAAGGGCGCGAAGGAGCCGTGGATCATCGCCACCGACGAGGCGGCGGACGCCGAAACCCTGCGCGACTACGGCCTGCGTTTCTGCGTCGAGGAGGGCTTCCTTGACCACAAGTCCGGCGGCTTCCAGTGGGAGTCGTCGAGGCTGCGCGACGAGGCTGCGCTGCAGCGGCTGTGCCTGGTGATGGCCGCCGCCACGCTGGCACTGGTGTGCCAGGGCGCCGAGGTCGTGGCGGAGGGCAGGCGGCGGCAGGCCGACCCCCACTGGTCCAGGGGCCTGAGCTACGCCCGCATCGGCTGGAACTGGATTCGCCGCGCCCTGGCCCGCGGCGGGGAATTGATCAAAAAACTGGCCCTGCCCACCGCCTCCGACCCGGAACCCTGCCGCGCCTCCCGCAGGCAGCCCGACCGCTCCCGCTGGATGGACGACATGCCCAGCCGGTACCTGTTCCTTTTTGAAGTGCCGTCAATGGGTTAGGAGTTTTGTCAGGCAATCAGGGCGCATCGTTCCTCAGCAGCAATTCCCGGTCTATTGATTTATAAGGGATTTTTCCGCTCAAATTTGGTGCAATAAATTTTTATTACTTTACTATTCAATGGGTTGAACAATTTAGACCGGGGACTGCTGGTTCCTCAGCGCATCCTATGGGCCTTATGTATTCTATTTTTCTGTGGCATCGCGGTATTCTTGTATATCCACCACCCGCTGCTTGACAATGCGTTTCTTCTCGATTTCCATATTTGAAACTTTGCCTTTCCAGCCATAATGCGGATTGAGTTTGTAACCTGTCGTTGTGCCTTCTTTGACTTTCAAAATAATCCCTTTATCGACTAAAAGCCGCATGGCCTTGCTGACGACAGACTTGTCCATTTCCAGTTTTTTGGCAATCGCCACTTGCCTAATAGTGATGTAATTCTCAAACTCCAGATTGCCCATTAACAGCAGCATGACTTTTAATGTTTGCCCCGTCATGTCCTTGTCAGTTGCGATAATCTCTAATGAGTCTTGAAAAGTCATTATCCACCTATTGCCTGTGATTTTTGGTTTAGGATAAGCAATATAGACAAAATAACCATCTTTTTTTTCGCCCGTCTTTTGGTTGACGGTCTGAACCTTGTCGTCTTTGGTCATGCTGGTATTTCTCTGATTGTGGCATCAAATGTGCTTGATAAATAAAAGTTGAACTATATCTCAACAAAGTTGAATTATATATCAACTTTTCAATCTGGCAAGCCACGAATGGCAAGGCTTCCGGTGCGTTCTCTTATGTGTATGTGAATATGTGTCCTCATCAAGCAAGCCATTGCTTTGGCGGAAGGCCTGCCGCCGGAGGGCCAATAGGATGCGCTGAGGAACGAAGCGCATCACTAATGAACGATGCACCTCCTTCGTCGGTGCATCCTACGGCCATCAATCAGTGGTAGTCTCTATCGTGCGCCCACTTTCCGCGTTGTAAGTGATCCGCGTCGTGAATTGCAGCCGCCTCTCCCTAATCTCCTTCCAACTGCCTTTGGCGAACAGGTGCGGGTTTAACTCGTACTCTGCCCGGCCAAGTCTGAGCAATATCTCGCGTTTCACGAATTCGGTAATGGCGTTGTCTATGCTGCGAATCGAGCATTTAAGCGCGGCGGCAATCCTGCGTTTTCTCAATGTCGTCATGCTGACTAAGCCGTCGTAAGCAACGGTTGCCGCGACATGGAGAAGGATGTCCCTGTGGCCGCTTTGCAGGTCTAGCAATTTCCCCAAATCCTCAATGTACAACTTCACATAGGCCGGCTCAGGCGGCATCGGGTTGAAGGCGATGACGTTCTTCCGCTCCGATACGATTTCCCCTGTCAGCACGTCGATAACTGTCTCGACCCTCTCGAAAGTACTCATGGCTTGCTGTTCTCACTGGATGTAGTGCGTTATTCGGCATCTTCTCATGGCCAGAAACTCACTGCAATTGGTGAGTAAAGTTCACTACCACAGTGAATTTAACTCACTGTGGCAGTGAATAAAGCTCACTGCGGTAGTGAGTCTTTTTTTTCTGCAAGCCGCTCCGGGCTTGGTCTTCAGCCATTTTTCCCTTATCTTCTCTTCCAAGTCCCCGATCTGGCTCTTTAGAAAAGGCGGCAAAGAGCGAAAAGCAAGACGCTCGCCGCTGGGCATCCGGGGCCGGACGGTAAAGCTGTCCGGCCCCGGATGGATAGCGTAAGCGGTTGCCCCGACCGTCAAGGTCTTTCGCGGCATAAAACGACGATTGCCTCCACGTCCCCCCGAAAGAGCCGGGGGGACGTGGAGGCAATGGCATTTATTCCACGGAACCTTGACCGCCAGGACAACCAACGGCGACGGCCCTACTTCGGCAATCAGCGACATACGCATTTGGACGCGGAAAAACGCTGCCAGCGAAAATATGCGGGCATCTGCGCGGTTGATGCGCGCTCAAGGCAATAGCTACCAACAAATAGCCGATGCCTTGGGGGTGTCCAGACGGTCGGTTATTTACTGGTGCAACGAAGCCGAAATCAGATAACAGCCCAGTAGCACTGGGAAAGCGCCGCCGTGAGCGGTAGGCGAAGCCGGACGCTTTAGGCACGGCGCTTCCTTTGAAAAAAAAGCCGGACGGCGAACCCTCCGGCTTTTTCGTTAGCGCATTGTGGCAACCGTGCTTACAGCGACCCGGTCGCGTTGAGGTCAGCAAACGCCTGCTGCAAACGCTCGACCATGCTGACCTGGGCGGCGCGCACCCAGACGCGGGGGTCGTAGAACTTCTTGTTCGGCTTGTCCGCGCCTTCGGGATTGCCGATCTGGCCTTGCAGGTAGCCTTCCTTCTCCAGGTAAAACTCGCGGATGCCGTTCCAGTACGCCCACTGGGTGTCGGTGTCGATGTTCATTTTGATCACGCCGTAGCTGATCGACTCGCGGATTTCCGCCTCGGTCGAGCCGGAGCCGCCGTGGAACACGAAATTCAACGTGTTGGCCGGGACGCCGTACTTCTCGGAGACGTACTTTTGCGAGTCGCGCAGGATGGTCGGCGTCAGCTTGACGTTGCCGGGGCTGTAGACGCCGTGGACGTTGCCGAAGCTGGCTGCGATGGTGAAGTTCGGGCTGACCTTCAGCAGGTTCTCGTAGGCGTAGGCTACGTCCTCAGGCTGGGTGTAGAGCATGGAGTGATCCATGCCGCTGTTGTCCACGCCGTCCTCCTCGCCGCCGGTCACGCCCAGCTCGATTTCCAGCGTCATGCCCATCTTCGCCATGCGGGTGAGGTACTGGGCGCAAATCTCGATGTTCTCGTGCAACGGCTCTTCGGACAGGTCGAGCATGTGCGAGCTAAACAAGGGCTTGCCAGTCTGCGCGAAGAACTCCTCGCCAGCATCGAGCAGGCCGTCGATCCACGGCAGCAGCTTCTTCGCCGCGTGGTCGGTGTGGACGATGGCCACCACGCCGTATTTCTCGGCCATCAGGTGGACATGGCGGGCGCCGGAGATCGCGCCGAGGATGTTGGATTCCTGGCCCGGCAGCTTGACGCCCTTGCCGGCGAAGAACTGCGCGCCGCCGTTGGAGAATTGGATGATCACCGCAGACTTGGCCTTGGCCGCCGCCTCCAGTACCGCGTTGATGGAGTCGGTGCTGATGACGTTCACCGCCGGCAGGGCGAATTGGTTGGCCTTGGCGATTTCGAAGACTTTCTGCACGTCCGCGCCGGTCACAACGCCGGGCTTGACCACGTCTAGGATTTTTTGGGACATCTGATTGAACCTGTCTGGGTGGGTTTGGATGAAAAACGGCATTCTACCAGATAGCCCGGCGGCGTTCCTGGCTTGGGGGCGTGGGCTGGGGCTGTCTGTTGGGGCGCGGCGGCAATTTTCATTTTGGCTGGGAGCCGCGCCGTTCCGGCTAGGGACGGTGACTGGCCGGTTGCGCAAGTGTTTGATTCGGGCATGGTGCGAAGCTGGTCTGGGTTTGCAACCCCGACCGGAACGTTTGAAAGCCGCGCAGGTTCACAAAACGTAAGCGACGGGGTTGCAACCCCCGTCGCGCTTCGGAGGGATTCCGGGTGTTAAGGTCGATTGAATTTGACTTTTCAGGCGTAAAGTCGTACTTTTGTAAAACACCCCATATTGATTCAGAGCCAAATCTGAATCACCTGCCGGGGAAATCCGGCAATTTATATAGCCAAGGAAGCGGTAGACCATTGATCTTTAATATGAAAACCATAACCCTCAGAAAGTCTGGCGGCTCGCTGATTTTTGCAGTCCCGGCGTTTTTTACGGAAACCAACCACTTGGCTGCTGGCGACCGGGTGGAAATCACCATTGAAGGCCAAAGCATGGTCGTCCGCCCGGCCCGCCGCATGCCCCGCTATACCCTCGACCAATTGCTGGCCGAGCATGAGGGGGACATCCCCCGGCTGCCGGAATGGGAGGCCATGCCGCCGGTTGGCCTGGAAACCGAAGGATTTTAAGTGGCTTATACCCCTAACCGTGGCGACATTGTCCATCTCGCTTTCGACCCTGCCTCCGGGCGGGAAATGCAGGGCAAACACTACGCCCTGGTCATCTCCCCCCAATCGTTTAACCGCATAGGGCTGGCCTGGGTCTGCCCAATCTCCCAAGGGGTGGCGGAACTCGCCCGCAACCGTGGCTTCCTGGTGACGCTGACAGGGGCAGGAACAACCACCCAAGGCGCTGTTTTCTGCCACGAACTCAAATCGCTTGATTGGCAGGCAAGGAAAGCCCAATACCGGGAAACCGTGCCACATTTCATCATTGACGAAGTCACCGCAAGGCTGCTTCCGATTGTCGATCCTGACAGTTGAAGGCAACGATAAAAAAAGCGCCCATTAGGATGCGCCTAGTCGCAAGCCTGCCTCCGGTTAAACCAACCGACGACGGTAGGCCAAGCGCCAAGCGCCTGCGAACCGCCATAATTCCACTATTCCAGTAGTGGAAATTTTATGTTTCCAAAATCCCCGTTTTCGTGTACAAACTGAAGCCGCGAGTTGAGTTGTGGTTGACGGCGTTCCAGAACCCGATTTGGGGTGTCAGTCCGGTTGCCACCGGCACAGCCGCGTCGATCAAACTTTTTTTGTGGGGGTGTGTGATGTCTGATTCTAAAACGACGGTCGACAGGCCGAGCCTGTTTGACTTGAAAACGGCGGATACCAAGACGCTGGAATACTTCATGGCGACCGGCCTTGGCAGCCGGGGCGGGCCGAACAAAGAGTCGAACAAGCTGAGGCGGTGTCCGAGGGCGTATCTTGCCACGCTGGAATACCTGGTGGCGACGGGCCTTCGCAGCCGGGGCGGGCCGAACAAGGTGTCGAACAAGTCGAAGCGACGCCCGAGTTCCTACTATCTGTTCAACTGAGACCGAGAGCCGCAGGGAAGCGGCGACGTGCGAACCCCCCCTTTCTCCGGCCGTTTCGGCCATCCTCCCAAAAAAATCCCCGTCAAGATACGACCGCATTCCCGGTTTGCCATAGATACTGTTCGCGCGATCCGCGATTGATACGGTTCGCTACCGCTCACCGCATCCTACGGCCCTTCGGGAACGAGAGAATCGCATCGGCGTTGCTCGGCGGCCATCCATCCGCGCGCGCGGATTTCGCGCGCGTGCGGATTGAGATTTTGATTGTAAGCGATTGTGATAGATTATAGGCGTGGCGACTTTGAAAAAAACGCTTTGAAATCAACAACAAAAAGCCCGCTGAAGTGAGGCGTTGTCTTCAGTTCAGCGGGCTTTTGTCTTCAGTTCAGCGGGCTTTTGTCTTCAGTTCAGCGGGCTTTTGTCTTCAGTTCAGCGGGCTTTGTCTTCAGTTCAGCGGGCTTTGTCTTCAGTTCAGCGGGCTTTGTCTTCAGTTCAGCGGGCTTTTATCCACAGCCTGGCGGGCTGTTTTTGTCTTCAGTTCGACGGGCTTTTGTCCTCAGTTCAGCGGGCTTTTCCAATAAAAAAAACCGGGCGTTTTGCGCCCGGCTTGGATGGGTTTGCGTCGCGTGGTGTCTTACGCCTTGCCTTTGGCCCATTTGGCCGCGAAGCCCATAAAGGCCCGGTCATAGTTCCGGGGCGGGGTCTTTCCGGCCAGCCAAAGGTCGAAGGCGGCTTGGCAGGCGGCAGGGTCTAGGTGGGGCCAGACGGCACGGAACGCCTGTAGCGTTTCCGCCCGCAAACGCCTTTCCACTGGCGCGGTGGGCGTCACGGTTTCCATCTGGGCTTTCGAGCGTTTGGCGACATGGCGTTGCTGCGCCGGGCTGAGCGCGTGGTTGATGGACACCAGCCCGCCGTCGCCTAGCGTCATGGCGATGTCGGCGTTTTTTTCCAGCATTGCCTTGGCGCGTTGGAACGCTTGGTTGAACGCCTTGGGCGTGTCCTCCTCCCGGCCGCTGAGGCGTTGCAGGGTTTCCAGTTTGACGACGGTGCCGACGTGGCTGACCGCGTAGTCGTAAATCCACTGCGCCAGCGGGCTGCGGGTCAGGCGCTGGCGGGTGTTCCAGTCCACGGCGGTCCAGTCGTTGTATCCGAACAGCTTGACGGGGTTGTAAGCCCAAACCGGCGGAATTTGTCCGGGCCGTCAAAGTCGTCGACTACTCCCAGTCAATTCCCGCCAAAATGGCCTCCAGGTCAATCGGTTGCCGCTTGTCACGGAAGGCGTAGTGTC
>JAQUQK010000108.1 GCA_028716125.1 Thermoplasmatota archaeon
TCCTTTGCCGCATCGAAGTCAACGTCGCCGCACAGTTTGCCGTTTTCCATCTTTGTGGTTCCGACGTCGATTACGACGGCCCCTGGTTTTATCATGTCGCCAGTGACCATTTTCGCTTTTCCGACTGCCGCAACGATTATGTCGCCCTGGCGCACGATTTCCGCAAGATTCTTGGTGCGCGAGTGGCAGATTGTAACTGTAGCGTTTTCGCGAAGGAGCATAAGCGCAACCGGCTTTCCAACAAGATTGCTTCTTCCTATGACTACGGCGTGTTTTCCCTCAATCGGGACTTTGTATTTGTGAAGCAGTTCCATTACTCCCGCAGGCGTGCATGACTCAAGACATTGCCCGCCAGTAACGAGATTCCCGACATTTATGGAATTAAGGCCGTCAATGTCCTTGCGCGGGTCGATTGCCGCAATAATCCTCTTTTCATCTATTTGTTTTGGAACCGGAAGCTGGACAAGTATTCCGTGAACGGATTTGTCGTCGTTCAGTTGCGCAACCAGATCGAGAAGCTCATTTTCCGTCATTGTCGCCGGCTTCTTGATTGTGATTGACTTTATGCCGATCTTTTCGCAATCCTGTCCCTTCATGCGAACGTAAACTGCGGAAGCGGGATCGTCGCCCACTAGAACGACTGCGAGCGCCGGATGGACGTCATTGGATTTTAGCCCAGAAATCTCGTTTTTGAGATTTGAAAGAATTTCCTCCGCAACTGCCTTGCCGTCAATAATTGTGGCTGACATCAGGACGGAATCTGAAAAATGATATTAAATATGATTATTCTAACAAATCCGGGGAACCATAGCAAACGATTTCCTTGCATTCGGAACAAACAAGGAACATATCCTTGAAAACGACCGGACCAATGGACCCCGAACCCTGTTCAATGCCTTCCCATATTACAGAGCCATTGAATGCGTCAAGAATGTAGATGCAACCGCCTGAGTCCTGCGCCAAAACCTTGCCGTCCGCGACCACAGGCGGCGATTCGAAAGTCACATCACTTTCAAAGTTCCATATTGGATTGCCGTTTGAAATGTTAAGGCAATATAATGACTTGCCAAATCCAACATAAGCCATTTTGTTGAAAATCGCAGAAGCGGTTGACTCGGATTGGCCGGACCTGTCAACTGCGCCAAAATGCCAGAAAACATTTCCGCTTGAATCGTCGATGGCATAAAGGCCATCATTTTCTGCAGGCACAAGAACCGTCCTGCCCAAAACTGCTGGCGGATAAGCCGGAGTCCCGCGGATTTGGAAATTCCAGTTTACATCCGAAGAAGTCTTAAGCGCGGCATTGCTGTTCTTAATCGAATAAAAGTTTCCGTCTGTGGAGCCATATATGCAGCAATTCGCGGCGCTTACTGCCGACCCTCCGATACCCCCGTAAAACGGTCCGAAAAACGACCATATTGTCTGGCCAGATGCCGCGTCGATTGCAAATGCGCCGCCTGAGCTTTTGCGCCCCATTGCAACGAGATCAGTCACGCTATTTTCGCCGAAAGGCTGCTGCCCTGAAACCGCAAAGACAACTCCGCGCTTCACCGAAATGCTTCCGGACACGAGCGCACCCGTTCCAAGAATTCCTGGAAATCCTGCCCGCGTTTTCCAAAGTCGCGTTCCATCCGATGCGTTCAGGCATATTACGCAGCCGTCGTCTGTTCCTGCAAAAACTCGATTTGAATCATATGCAATTGCAGGCATATTATCAGGAATGGAGAATATTCCGTTTCCCAATTCCCCAAAAATCCGAGTTTTCCAGACTTCGCGCCCGTCAGATGCGCCAATGGCATTGCAAAACCCGTCCACGGATATGAAGTAAATCGCATTGTTTTCGGCGGATGTCACCGGATATGATATCACTGGCGTGCTTGTTCTCCACAAAACGGAAGGATTTTTTGGGATTTCAGCATACGGCAAAAACCCGCTGTGATCAGGACCTGCCTGGAACGAGCACCATGACACTGCCTGCGGGCGCACCCTCACATTGGCGAATGCGGACACCGTCCGGTTGAATTCCCCGACAACTTTCACGGATGCGTTGTAAGCGCCGCATTTTTCGTATGTGTAATCTACAAAATTAGTTGTGGCCTGAACCACGTCTCCATTTCCAAAGTCCCAAACGTATCTTGAGATATTTCCGTAATTCAGCTTAATGCCTATTGAAAAACGCGTCGCATTCCCGGCAGAAACTTCCATGTCGGGCAGCCTTTTTGGCGCTGCGCTTTCAAACACAGTTTCCTCTTTGAACTGAAATTGAAGAAATAAAAACGACGCCGCCAAAATTGCAAATGCGCACCCGGCCGCAGCAACCCAAATGATTTTTGTCGTATCGCACCCCGAGACGTCGTATTTATGTCATTTTATAATAAGATTGTTGTAAAGGTCGTAACAATAAGAGAGAATTGGAAAAAGAATGAGGTTGCAGATTTACTTCTGTGCCTTTATTTCAGCATAGCCGCACTTTCCGCATGAAAGGCGGTTCTTGTGCTCTGCGAGGAAGACGCCGGGGCCGCACTTGGGGCAGGTCTTCTTCTTGCGGATGAGTTTTCCGTCCTTGCCGACTTCATAATATGGGAGCTTTCCCTTAACCATGAGAATCACCTTTTACCTCACTTCTTTGCCGGGGCTGCCGCTGCCTTTGCGCCCGGTGCCGGCTTTTCCTTGAGCTTGTTGCGGAAAAGGATATAGTCCCTTTCAACGACCTTGAGCTTGTCAAGATTCTTGTATGCCTTTGCGCGCCCGACTGTCTCGCCAATGCCATAGTTTGAGTTCATATGGTCCACGACGATAAGCTCCTTCTTGGTGTCAAGAACCACGGAAAGCTTCTCGCGTATCTTGTCGCGCGAGGGAGTCGCCTCGTTTGCGTGCTTGGCCTTGAAATCAATCTCTGTCCTTTCGAGCAGAGGGTTTTCCTTCCTTGTTATAATTTCTATTTCCATTTTCTCACCATCGACCTTCATTTTTCGGGTAGTGGCAGCGAAAACATCATGCTTCCGCTTTCATTTCGGCCAGAATCTCGGCTACGCGCTTTTTCTCATTTTCGCCGGGAGTCACGACCGTCATTCCCTTATCCGGCATCCCGTAAACAATTATATAAGTTCCTGGAGCGAGATTTATACAGGCAAGCGCTGCCAGATCCTCTTCGCCGTCCACTTCGATGAGCGTTTTTTGAGGTAGGTGCGCATATGCTTCGGATATGGCATTCTGCATTTCTTGCGTTATTGTGGATTGCGGATTTGCGACTTTGACGATTCGCCTTCCATCGCGCCAGTTCTTAAAATCAACGGTAATGTTGCGCTTCGTCTTGTAGTCCACGATTGCAACGTCCGGAACAAAACCGTATTTGTAAAGATTCGCGGTAACAACATCTCCGACTGAAATTATTGCCTTTGCGCCTCTAAGATACGGCGCCGCATCCCTCGCCTCGATTATCGGGCCGATCGGCTCCGCGAGGGAGGCGCGCAATTGGTCCGGCATCCGGTAGATTACTTTCGGATTTATGCTTTTCATAATCCAATCAATTGCGGTTTATCGCAGCCACTTCGACGTTGAATACAAGTGTTTCTCCGATAAGATCTTTTGCACTTGCTGCGTACGACATTCCAAGGGTAATTGTGGTCTCATTCTGGGCGAGGACCTTGTATGCGATCGAGTAGTAATACGATTGGTAGACGAATTTATTTCCGATGACGGCCGTGGTGTATATCCTGAACCGATTCTCGTTAATTTTTACTATCGTCCTGTTGAAATTGAAGTCGTCGGTGAACTGCGTTCCATCTATCACGTTGCTTCGTATAGTAACGCTCTCAGTTGTCAGGCTGATTATAGTTCCCGTCATAACCGTTCTTGCTGGCTTTCCTACTACAATCATGTCCAGCGTCGATCCTTCTTTGTACGATGCATTGCTTGTTATGAAGCTGTAAACCCCGCTTTCGCTGCCGTAAGTCTCCGTGATGTTGCTTTCGCTGGAGCGGTTCATGTAGGAATATTCGTTAATCGTCCAGTTTCCATAACCTTTCTCCGGCGGTATTGTTATCGTCTTGCTGTCGCCAATCGCCATTCCGATAAGGCCTTCCCTGAGACCGGCGATTACGGGGGTGTATTCACCGGATGGCTGGGTTACGTTTGCTACGATAACCTTCAATGGAGAATATGCCGAAGCATTGCCTCTCATGCGAAGCCCTGTCGTTTGATTTGCCTCAAGCGCCACCGAGTAAATGCTGGTGTCGAAGACGGTTCCGTTCGACGCATACCTGCCGGTATATTTTATCTCGACGTAGTCGCCGTCCTTGATGGTCATCGTTCCGTTTATCGCGATCGTGGTCGATCTGGTCGCAGTCTTGCCGAGATTGTCGGTGACTGTGAGATTTACGGTAAATATTCCATTATCCGCGTATGAGTGGGTCGGCTTGCTTGCGTTGCTCTTTGCTCCGTCGCCAAAGTCCCATGACCATGTTGTTATGTTCCCATCGTAATCCGTGGACTTAGTTCCGTCAAATGTGAGGGGCGAACCGCTTTCCATAAAGCCATTTATCGAAAAATCTACAATTGGCGCCCTGTTGAAAACCGATTCAAGGCATCCTGCCGCTGGCGCAAGCATTGTAATGGCAAGCGCTATCGTGAAGAACTTGGCATTCATGTAAATCGACCCTGTATTCAATCAGGGAATAAAAATCAAGCGCATGTTCCTATCCAGGCGGTCATTTCTTGAAAAACTGCGGCCTTATTTCGCCGACGGTGTAAAACGAGCCCGTCACGCACAAAATATCCTCGGGGTTTGAAATGAATTTGGCGTATTCGAAGCCTTTGCGCACATCCTCGAAAATTACTGATTGAATGCCAGCAGCAGACGCGGCCTTGGCAATTCTTTCAGCTTCCGCCGCCCTTGGCGTCCTGGGCCTTGTTGCGATAATTGTTTCGGCAACGCCCGAGAATGCCCGAATAGAGGATTCTATGTCCTTGTCCGCCATCATTCCTGCCACAATGCGGATTTTGCCAGAATTTATTGATTTCAGGGCGCCTGCAAGCGCTGTCATTGCCTGCGGGTTGTGGGCGACGTCGAGAATTATTCTTGGCGCCTCGCTTACCACTTCAAATCTTCCCGGAATGAACGCGGACTCCATGCCGTCGTATATGAACTGGCGCGGAACCATGCTGCCTTTTTCCTTCAAGCATTCAATCGCCGCGATTGAAATTGCAGCATTTTGCGCCTGGTGGTCACCGAAAAGCTTTGTAATTGTGTCTTCGTAAGAATCTAGCCTGCCGGAAACGTCGAAATGGAGGCCGTCAGAGTCATACTTGGTCTTTTGGAACTTTACGTCGGTGCCGACGTGAATTAGGGGCGAGTTGCGTTCCTTGCAGATTTGCTTTAATGCGTCAAGCCCTTCTCCTTCCGCGCCAGTGACAAGGGGAACACCGTCTTTTATTATCCCGCCCTTCTCCTTTGCAATTGACGCCAGATCGCCGCCGAGGTGCTGGGTGTGCTCAAGCGAAATCGTGGTGATTACCGAAACTTCCGGTTTGACTACATTCGTGGCATCAAGGCGCCCGCCAAGGCCGACTTCTATGACGCCGAAATCAACTTCCTGCTCGGCAAAGTATTGGAATGCAAGCGCGGTTCCTGCCTCGAAGTACGATAGCGCTTCGCCCAATTTGCCGGCAACGTCTTTGATGCGCGCAGTTATGCCGCCAACGCTTTTCTCATCTATCTCGTGCTGGCCGTTTTCGTCAAATATCAAGATGCGCTCACGGAAATCAGATATGTGCGGTGAAGTGTAAAGCCCAACCCGGTATCCCGCTGCGGCAAGAATTGACGCAACCATCGTGCTAACAGAGCCTTTGCCGTTCGTGCCTGTGATGTGTATTGTCTTGTATTTCAGGTGCGGGTTGTCGAATACTTCCATGATTTTCGAAATGCGCTCAAGCCCAAGCTTCATGGCAAATACGTCAAGGCCGTTTATGTAAGAAAGCGCATCTTCGTAGGAAAGCTGCGGCTTTGCCAAAAAATCACTCGAAAAACGAGAATTATTGGGCGGATGGGCCTGCTACCCATGCTTCCGGCGGCAATCCTTCGTATACGTTCTGCTCGCCCGCGTCCTCGCGCCTGGACTTGAATCCCAGCGCAAGCTTTGTTATCATGTCCTTGTTGAGTACCCAGTAGTGGGTGCGCCATTCCCTGCCGTCGTAGAGCGTTACTTCCTCGCGCTCGGTTGTAAGGATGTGCTCTTCTTCGAGCATGTAGAAAAGTCCCCTGTCTTCCGACTCAAGGACGTTGTCGATGATGCGGTTGTCGTATCCGAAAAGGTTCATGACGAAAAGCGCGTTGCGCTCCGCATCTTCCATAGGAATTCCGGATTTGTGGTGAATTGCCGTTGCAAGTTCCTCGACTGTAAGTACCATTGATCTCATCCCCGATCCCCATAATGTAAGTAGACTTAGCGATATTTATATTTTGTGTCAAATCTTCCATTTTTGGAGCAGTTCGGCCTTATATGCCGAAAAGCGGTTTTCGCGAACCGCAATCTGCAGTTCTTTTATTAGTCTTATTGTATAGTGCAAATTATGGAT
>JAQUQK010000109.1 GCA_028716125.1 Thermoplasmatota archaeon
CGGCATGCGCCCAGTGGTGCTGCACTTGCTTAAGCGGAATTGAAAATTCTTCCGACATTCTGCGCGCCAATCTAGTAGTTGCAAACTGTGGATGCAGGTCGCAAACAATGGCTTCTGGTTTTGTGTTTGTAAGATGAATCAGCCTGCGAGTTGCATCTTCCAGAAATGCGAGTGTGTCCGGCTTTTCAACGTCGCCAATATGCTGTGAAAGGAATGCGCGTTTGCCATTCAGGATGCAGGAAGTGACGCAAAGCTCGGCGCCGAGCGCAAGAATGTTTTTCCCGTTTCCCTTGAATTTTTCAGAGATTTCCACGGGCGCTGGCGCGTATCCTCGGGAACGGCGGATGAATGCTGGCTCTCCAGCAACAAATCGAATTACGGAATCGTCGCACCTCTGAGCGATTTCGCGGTCGTGGAACAGGAAATAATCCACAATATTTCCCAATTTTTGCACCGCTTCATTGTTGTCCATCACCATTGGGTCGCCGGGAAGATTTGCGCTTGTCATCACGATTGCTCTTTCCTTCGTCCTGTCAAAAAGCAGGTGGTGCATTCCGGTGTAAGGAAGCATCACGCCAATGTTGTGAAGCCCTGGTGCGATTTCAGGCGCAAGGTCGTAATTTCCATTTTTGCGAAGAAGGACAATTGGGCGCAAGCTGGAAGTGAGGAGTTTTTCTTCCTCTGCGCTTATTTCGGCAAAACTCTTTGCCGTCTCAATATCGCGCGCCATCACCGCAAATGGCTGCTGCTTTCGGCGGCGGCGCTGCCGTAGCAAGGACACTGGCACATCAAAACTGGTCGCGGCTGCAATGTGGAAACCGCCGTTGCCCTTTATTGCGACGATTGCTCCTTCGGACAATAGGCGCGACGTTTCCCAAATTGCCTCTTCGGATGATTTTGTGTTGATTTCTTTGCCGTTCTTGTCCGTAAGCCGCGCTCTTGGCCCGCAGTCTTTGCAGGCGACTGTCTGCGCGTGGTATCTCCTGTCAAGCGGGTTTTTGTATTCTACCGCGCAATCCGCATCCATCGGGAAATCGCGCATCGTGGTGTGCGGGCGATCGTATGGCAGCTTGTCGATTATTGTGAATCTCGGCCCGCAGTCGGTGCAGGTTGTAAAGAAATAATTGTGCCTTCTGTCCTTTGGGCTTCGCATCTCCGCAAGGCACTTGTCGCACATCCCCACATCCGGCGGAATTACTGAGCCACTTCCCTCCTTTTTGTCAAGGCTTTCGAGAATTTGGAAATTGCCAAAATGGGCGGCGCGCAGTTCTTCAACTTTAACGTCGTAAATCCTCGCCAGCGGAGGCAGATTTGCAAACATCAATTTTACAAATTCTTGCGCTTCTTTTTCATCGCAGTCAAGAACAATTTCCACGCCTGCATCGCCGAGGTTGCGCACATATCCCTTGAAATTATTCTCTACGGCAAGGCGGTAAATGAAAGGGCGAAAACCAACGCCCTGGACTATGCCGTTCACGTGGATGCGCTGCATTTTAGCAGAACGTAATCAAAAAGAAGTTTAGAATTGTTATTGGAGCGCCGCCAGCAAATCGGCCGCCTGTATCAGCCCATAGCCATATCTGTTGTCGTGCGGCGTTGCCTGTCCGGGACACTTCTTCGCAGTATTCATCAAGGCAGTTTTCATTGCAGAGATCGAGACCGGACCGTGCGCCTGCAGCACCAAGGCAATCGCGCCCCCGGCATATGGAACTGCCTGCGAAGTGCCCGAAGCTTTTCCATACAATCCTTCTTTCCAGCACGAGATAATTCCAACTCCGGGCGCAACAACTTCCGGCTTTTTATTCGGGTCGCTTCTTCCTCCTACTCCTGGCAGTATCCCGCCATTGCTTCCCCTCTGGCTGAAAGACGCGATAACGTTATTCGAATCGACTGCACCCACCGCGATCACGTTCTGCTGGTCTGCAGGGATCGCAACGTCGCTGGCCGCTTCATCGTTCCCTGCGGCAGCAACAACGAAAATTCCGTTCGATGCGGCGCTGGATGCTGCGTTCCCGGTATTCGTGCCAAGTATCGGTATGTTGTCCTTGCCGCCCAGGGAAAGGCAGATTACGTCGGCTCCGTTGCTGGCGCAGAAATTAATCGCCGCCGCAACGTTCTGGTCTGTCCCGCTGCCGCCGGAGTCTATTGCTTTTGCGATGATGTAGCTGGCTTTTGGCGCGATTCCGTTTATTTCGGGCCTGCCGAAGAAGAAGTCGTACCAGTTCGAAGTTGCGGCAAGTATGCCGCAAACGTGCGTTCCGTGGCCGTTGTCGTCATAAGGCGAACTTTTGCCGTTTACGTAGTCCTTCCAGGCGATTATGCTCATGGCGGAGAGGGCGGGGTGGCTGATGTCGACACCGGTATCCACAATTCCTATCGTTATGCCGGAGCCGTCGTATTTGCTCATCAAAACGTCGAGTTGCGTGTTTGACAGCGCCCACTGGTTTTCGGTGGACAGGCAGCCGGAAAACACTGAAATGGTTATCGCAAGCGCAAGGATTACGCACAACACCCTGTTTTTCATGGCAACGCCCCTAATTTGTTCTTCGTTTATAAGCTGAAGTTTTAGCATGGATTTTGAACAAAAAACGAAAAAATAGAGATAGAAAAAGAAGGCTTATTTCTTGCCCTTTGCCTTACGCGCCTTGTTCATGGAGACTATCGCCAGGACGATCGCTCCGGCCATGATGACTCCCATCAGGCCCGGCCCTGGAATTGACTTCTTCTCGACCTTGAACGTCGCACCGCTTGTGGGCGTTGATGTTACGACGTTCCCTGCCGCGTCAGTGCCGATGCTCAGGGAAACGGTTGCAGTGCCGGAGGCATCTACTACCTTGTGCGTGTACGTGTAGTGGGTTGCGTCTATCTTCGTCATGGCTACTGCAGCAAGGGTATTAGCTCCGCTGATTGCAATATTTGGCGCCGGGGAATCCACCATTGCCTCGCTGAATGTGACGTTTATTATCAGCGATTCTCCAGACTTCGCCGTGGCCTTCGAGTACGTTACGGCTGCGGTCGGTGCCGTGGTGTCGAACGTCAGCGCAAGGGCCGCGCTCGCAGTGCCTGCATTCACTCTTGCAGTTATCGATTTCGCTCCGTCTGCGCCCCATACGCCGGACGGCACGATGAACGTGTACGTGCCAGCCGTGATTTCAGCGGCGGTCAGAACGTGCGTCTGTGCAGTGGGGAACGAGGCGCCGCCAAGCAATATGTCAAGCGTGTTGCCTGCAGCTGCGCCGCTGGTTCCCAAGCCGACGGTGATATGAACTCCCGCGGCTTTCTCTGCGGCGTTGACGATTGGCCCATCAGTCGAGGTTGGCGCGTCGGTTGTGGTCGTGCCAAGAGTCTTAGCGCCAGTTGTTGTGGTGGCCAGTGCGGCATTGCCTGCCTTGTCGTAAACAGATGCGGCGCTCGCGGGCTTAATCTCGACGGTCTCGACGCCGCTTGGGACTCCCGTGACTGTCAAGAACACCCTTATCGTGGTCTCTCCTCCAGCCAGCGCGGTCGTGCCGTCGTTCTTCTTTACCGACGAAATTGACGCGGCCGTAGCCGAGCCTCCGTTCGCTGTAAATGTCAGCAACAGATTGGCTGCTGTCGGTGCGGTGGTTCCATCGGCTGCGCCATAAACGCCTTCGCTGAACACGACGTCAATGTAGACGTTGTTTGCGCCAAGCGTTCCAAGGGTAATTGTCGGCGCTGTAATATCATAAGTCACCGTGTTATCCGTGCTCGTGCTCGCAACGTTTGCATTGCTTGCCGCATCGGTTGCCTTGCCAGCAGCTATAGTTGCAATGACAGTTCCGGTGCCAGTCATACCAGTCACAGATACTTCGTATGTTGTTCCGCTTCCAGTTACAGTTGCGGTTGTTGCCCCAGCAGTTCCGCTGAGAGTAACATCACCAGTTGCAAAGCCAGTTACAGATTCACTGAACACGACAGTGAAGAGTATTGGGCCGGTCTTGACCGGGTCTGCCTGTGTGGTCTTCTGGGTTATCGTTACGGTCGGTGCGGTTGTATCGGCTGCGGTTGAATAAGTCCATGTGTTTGTTGTTGTTCCGACGCCTGCATTGCTCGCGAGATCAGTCAATCCAGCCATGGCTACTGAAGCCACAACAGTTTGGCCTGATGTAAGTGCTCCAAGATCAGTCAGGTCCTGGCCGGCCAAAGTCAGGGTATAAACACTGGTGGAAGTTGTTGCAAAGGTTGAGCCGTCAACTGCTCCCGCAGCCGCACCTGCAAAGGCAAGTGTGATATCTGCCGAAGTAAATCCTGTTACGGCTTCGCTGAAAGTAAAGGTGTAAACCAATGAGGTCTTGGTGCTTGAGGGGCTCGCTGGGACGGTGGTAATTGTTAGCGTCGGTGCGGTAGTGTCGGTTGCGGATGTCGCCATGTTTTTAGCGCCAGTTGTCGTGGTGGCCAATGCGGCGTTGCCTGAATTGTCGTAAACCGATGTAGCATCCGTCGGCTTGATCTCAATGGTCTCGACGCCATTCGGGGTTCCAGTGACTGTCAAGAATACCCTCACCGTGGTTTCCCCTCCAGTTAGAACCGATGCAGTTCCCTCGGTCGCACCGTTGTTCTTCTTGACCGACGAAATGACCACGTTCGTTGCCGTACCGGTTGCGCCCTTTACAAATGTCAGGGTCAGCTTGGATGACAACAATGGAGTGGTTGCATCAGCCGCGCCATAAACGCCTTCGCTGAACACAATATCCATATAGACGTTGCCGGCACCGACGGTTCCGGAGGAAATTACCGGTTTTGTGGTGTCAGTCGTCGCGCTCAGGTGTTTAACGCCGGTTGTCTGAGTGACCAATGCCGGGTTACCTGCCTTGTCATAAACAGAGACGACTGGACCGGCGGCGGCCGACTTAACCTCAATGGTCTCGGCGCCGTTCGGGGTTCCAGTTACCGTCAGGAATACCCTCACCGTGGTTTCTCCTCCGGCAAGAGCCGTTGCTGATGCCTGAAGTACGCTGTCGGCCTTCTTCACCGATGCAATGGCCACGCCCGTTGCGGGACCTCCATTCTGTACAAACGTCAGCGCTAGATCCGATCCGTCTGCTGCCACTGGAGTGGCTCCATCAGCCGCGCCATAAACGCCTTCGCTGAACACGACGTCGATATAGAGGTTGCTGGCACCGACGGTTCCTGAAGTAATTGTCGGCGCGGTGTTGTCTATGATATAGGATGTCCTTCCCGTTGCCGCCGCGTTCGGGTTTCCTGCCGCATCAGTAGCAGTTATCGAAACTGTGTGGGTTCCCTCATTTCCCGCCGGGACCGTCCATGCATACGTCCAGACCAGATTGCTTGTTTTAGACATTGCTGCGCCGTTAACTATAGTGCCTATCGTTATCGCCGGCACAGGCGTTTCGTCCATCCCGTTGGCTTCCGTGAAAGTTGCCGTGATGGCGACTGCGTCGCCGCTCTTGACTCTCCTCGCACCAGTCGTCGCATCGGCATCGGAGACAACTACTGTTGGTGCGGTCATGTCGATTACGACTGCGTTTGCTGCAGTCATGTCATTCACAAGCGTGTTGACCGCGTCGTTTCCTGCCGCATCCTTTATCGTTCCGCCGCTCAAGCTTATCGCATTGACGTTCGTCGCTCCAAGGTCTGACGACGCATCCCCGGCAGATACGGTGTACTTGAATATGATGTCCACCGTTCCAGTTCCGCTGTTATAGACCGCGCTCCTTGCCGGTGCGGTGTTCAGCGCCAGTGTCGGCGTTCCCGTAACGGTAACGGCTTCCGAATATGTGATTTTTATGTAGATGATGTCTCCAGTCTTGTAAGCGCCGTCCACCGTGGTTATGTCGTTTGCAGTGACCGTCGGTTGAAGCTTGTCGTTCAGAGTCTTAACGCCGGTTGTCTGGGTAATCGCCGCAGGGTTCCCTGCCCTGTCGTAAACAGAAACGGCACCAGTGTCCGCCGGCTTAATCTCGATGGTCTCAACGCCGCTCGGCTGAGTGGTAAATGCGGTCAGGAATACCCTTATTGTGGTTTCCCCTCCGACCAGAGCCGATGCATCTCCCGAGGTGGGATAGTCGTTCTTCTTCACGAATGCAATCGTTGGAGCCGGGGCCGCCCCGCCTCCGTTCGCTACAAATGTCAGCGTAAAATCGGCTACTGCCACTGGGGTGGTTGCAGCAGCATCCCCATACACGCCTTCGCTGAACACAATGTCAATATAGACGTTGCTGGCGGCGAGGGTTCCGGAGGAAATGGTCGGAACGGTCGTGTCAATAACAATGGCTTTGTTCGCGCCAAGTGAATTTGCCGCTCCTGGGGACGGAAGCGTCAATGTCGCAGCATTGCCGGCTGCGTCCTTGATTGTTCCGCCGTTCAAGGTCAATGCAGTTGTGCTAAGATAATCAAGGTCTGCGGAGGTGTCTCCCGCCTGTACTGTATAAGTGAAAGACAAAGTAACCGTTCCGCTTCCGCCAGCATAAGTCGCAACCCTGTCCACTGAGCCGGTCTCGAGCTGTATTTGTGGTACTCCCGTTACAGTTACCGCTTCGTTGAATGTTACCG
>JAQUQK010000110.1 GCA_028716125.1 Thermoplasmatota archaeon
GCTGCAGCAATTGCAAGACAATTTTCCGCACTGATCCCGCAGGTGAGATATCCTGCCCGAGATGCGGGGCATCAGGAGAATTCCATCCAAAAAACATTGAGCCGCAGCACCCGGTGGCGAAAAGCGAAGCCCTGCCGCTACAAGAGTCAGGAACTTCCGGCGGCAAAATGGCGAGATGCGGCAACTGCAAGACCGTTTTCCGAGTTGATTATTACGGAGACGTCAAATGCCCCAAGTGCGGAGCATCTGGCGACTTGCCGCACAAGCCGGAAGCCCCTGCCGGAAATTTCCGAATTGCGCTTTCATACCTGATTGCAATTACAATAGCCGAAATATTCACCGCGAGCTTTCGCGCAACCAACCTGGACAGCACCAAGTACCTCTACCTCGGCCTTATACTTCACGCCTTCATACTCGTAATGCTCATCGGCCACTCGTCAATGTCAAAGAGCAAGGACCTTTCAAACATCCTTCTCGCCATGGCAATGGCCCCCCTTATAAGGATAATCAGCTTGACTATGCCCTTGTACCGCTTCGCATATCCCGGATGGTTCCTTATATTGAGCATTCCGCTCCTGATTGCCCCCTTCGCCGTTGCATACGTCCAGGGCATACCGGGAAAGGCGCTTGGCCTCACCATCGGAAAAAAGCCAGTTTTGCAAATATTAACAATATTGATGGGCTTTGGCTTTGGAACGTTTGAGTACCTAGTTCTCAAGCCCGCCCTTATGATACCTACTGAAGTCACTTTCTACACGGTGGCGGCGGCGGTTCTGCTTCTGGCGCTTGCGACTGGGTTCTCCGAAGAGATCATTTTCCGCGGCATAATCCAGAACAGCACCATAATGGCGTTTGGCACAAAAACCGGCATTATTTTCACATCCACGCTTTTCGCAATTCTGCACGTCGGCAACATAACCGGCTGGAATGTGACAGTGCTCGATGTCCTGCTCGTATTCGTTGTCGGGTTCGTCTACAGCCTTGTGATGCTGAAATCAAAATCGATTATGGGCATCTCCATATCCCACACTCTCACAAACACGACGCTTTTCATAATCTGCCCGATAGTTTTCCCGCTTCTCGGATGGGCATGAGCGCGGCAAGACCCACAGCGCAAAACAAAATTTCTAAAAACAGGCAAAAATAAAGAGATAATTAAAGAACTTCAACGATCTTTATTGCCACAATGCCGACGAATATCATCAGCAGGGGCAGAATTGCGACGCTGAGGCTCTTTGCTAGTTTTGAGAACTTGCTCTCTGTTGATGCAAGCTCCTTGACAATAAGAAGGCCAATAAGGCTGACTACTGCTACGATTCCAAGTGATGCGCCAACGCCAAGGGAGCTGACCATTGACGATGCCATCGAGGACACTGTTGTGGTAACTGTGCTGATCATTATGATTCACCGAATTTGCAATGTATGTATATTTTGAACCATATATATGTGTTTTTGTTTTTATGAAATCCATAAGATGAATTCTTCGGCAGCAGGCAAATGCATTCCCGTGCGCAACCATTTAAACCGCGCAGGCATATTCAATACTGCAGGCGGGCATTGTCATGAAATCGAACGTGGAAATAGCGCAAAGCGCCAAAATGCTGCCAATCCAGGACATAGCGCGAAAGGCGGGAATTCTTGAAGAAGAGATTGAGCCTTATGGCAGGCACATGGCAAAAGTTTCGCTTGGCATTTTTAGCCGGCTTAAAAAGGCAACAGACGGAAAACTCATTCTTGTAACTACAATAAACCCCACGCCCACAGGGGAAGGAAAGACTACGACCGTCGTCGGACTAGCGCAGGCGCTTTCAAAATTAGGCTATGACGCAATGCTCGGCCTCCGCGAGCCGTCCCTCGGCCCGGTTTTCGGCGTTAAGGGCGGGGCTGCTGGCGCAGGTTTTTCGCAGGTCCTTCCGATGGAAGACATCAACCTTCATTTCACGGGCGACATCCACGCAGTGACCTCGGCTCACAATCTTCTCGCTGCACTTCTGGATAACCACATCCACCATGGAAACGCCCTTGGAATAGACGTCCGCAGGATTCTTTTGCACCGTGTCATGGACATGAACGACCGCGCCCTTCGCAACATTGTCGTGGGACTTGGCGGCAAGGGGGATGGAGTTCCGCGCCAGGACTATTTTGACATAACCGCCGCAAGCGAAGTTATGGCGGTGCTTTGCCTCTCAAGGGATATGGATGACCTAAAGGAGCGCCTTGGCAGGATCGTCGTCGCATACACAAAGGACGGAAAGCCAGTGTCTGCAAAACAGCTTAAAGCCGTCGGCGCAATGGCCCTTTTGCTAAAAGATGCGATAAAGCCAAATCTTGTCCAGACTATAGAGCACGTTCCTGCGTTCGTCCATGGGGGGCCTTTTGCGAACATTGCCACTGGCGCAAGCAGCATAACTTCCACGTCGCTCGGCCTCAAACTTGCGGATTACTTTGTAACTGAAGCGGGCTTCGGCTCGGACCTTGGCGCAGAGAAATTCTTCGACATAGTTTGCAGGACCGGCGGTTTCTCGCCCTCTGCGGTTGTCATAGTCGTCACGGCAAAAGCGCTAAAGTGGCACGGCGGGGTAAAAAAGGAGGACCTTGGCAAGGAAAACGCGGCCGCCCTGGAAACAGGCTTCGCAAACCTCACAAAGCACGTCCAGAACATGAAACTTTTCGGCTTGCCCGCAGTAGTGGCGCTCAACAGGTTTCCCGACGACCATGAGAGCGAGATAAGGGCGATATTCGATTTGTGCACCGGCGCCTCTGTTCCGTGCGCGCTTTCGGAAGTGGCAGGAAAAGGCGGCGAAGGCGGGATAGACCTTGCGAAAAAAGTCATCGAGGCCGCCTTCGCTGAGGAATACTTCCACTACCTGTATCCGCTTGAGGCGAGCATAAAGGAAAAAATAGAGGAAATCGCAACCCACGTCTACGGAGCAAAGGGAGTATCCTATACTTCAGAGGCGGAAAGCGCGATAAAATCCGCAGAGGAGAACGGCTTTGGCGGCCTTGCGGTCTGCATGGCAAAGACGCAATATTCCCTTACCGACGACCCTTCCGCAATAGGAAGGCCGAAGAATTTCACAATAAAGGTGCGCGATCTTCGCATTTCGGCTGGAGCGGGCTTTGTCGTGCCAGTCACAGGAACAATCTCGCTCATGCCGGGGCTGCCAAAAACTCCAGCGGCCGAATCTATGGACATTGGCGCAGACGGGAAGATTACAGGACTTTTCTAATCACTTTCCGATCGTGGTTCTTATTTTTCTCACAAGCGGACCATAGGCCACGAATGCTATCGGAGCCATTACCATTGCGGCGACAAGAAGCGCGCCCCAGAATCCGTTGTTTTGTACAAGAATTGCGCCAATGGGCCGTTCGGCGGCCTTGAATTCGAATACTTCGGGCACGGTCTTTGACGCGAACTCTTTCAATACCGAAAGCGCAACTTCCGGGTCCACTATGCCGTAATTTCCGTAATATGTGGAATATCTCAGCATGGTGATTGACTTCTGCACCGTCAGTTTCGAGTCCTTGACATAAAAGTAAAGCACGATCTGCCTTGCTATTACGCTCCCCGTCTCGTTCCTCTTTTCAATCACCAATTTTCCCATTGGGATGGATATATTCTGCGCCTGTCCGTCAGTGTGGTAAAGCGGTCCGGAAACGAAAGTTGCGTTTTCTATCGTGATATATTCTATTGTGCTTTTCAGGGTGCTGCTCAGCACGCCCCCATTTCCATATTCATCATACCAGCCCTGGCCCGCATAGCAAATCTCCGGCGGGTGGAAAGACGAAACGTTCTCCGAAAGCATTGCAAGGAAGTCGACCGTGGTGTAAAGCCCTGCAGTACTATAGGGGCGGAAAATTGCCGTCTTTGCCCCCAAGCCATAAGGCCATGGTTTCTTCAGTGTTTCTACTTGGTAATCACCTACGGCTTCCCATTCCCCGATTTGGCGCGGGAACGCATCAAGGTGCGCCTGGCTTCCAAAGTCCATCTTGGTGCGCACGAATATCCCGCTGTTCGTGGAAATGCCCTTGCTCGTGTCCAGCAGATTCACGCCTTCCGCCATTATCATTCCGGGCGTGGAAAGCAGAAGGGCAAGCACTAGCGCTTCCGCGAGGATCGCAATCGCTATGGAATAATCCTTTCGAAATTCAGACATTTCATCACCTTTGAACTTGCAACAAGAAGCAGGAGCGCCACTATGAAGAGCACGAGGTCGGAGGCGTAGTGGAAAAAGCCCTCCGCAACTTGCGGGCTAAACCAGACTCCAACGCCAACCGTCAGCGCGATTCTCAGGATGTTTGCCGCCACCGCGAATGGAACGGAAAGCGCGCATATTGCCGTTTTCTTCCAGAGGGGGGCGCGCATGAAGTATGCAATGATTATTGCGATTGTGAAAAGGGCGATTGCGCCCGAAAGTCCGGAGCAGGCAAGCTCGACATTGAACGACGAGCCGTTGACGATTATTGATGGGTATTGCAGAAGCGTGTCAGGCTTGAACAGCTTGACTATCCAGAACGAGCCGTAGACAGACGGCTTTTGCAGGAAAATCCCGAAGTTCGCGGTCCACGGAAGCGGAATTGCGGTGAGGAGCAGATGGATTGGGAAAAGAAGATGCCTTCCCTTTTCAGACAGCATCAGCGCAAGCCCGGAAAGCACCGGAACTATGGACAGCGCCATCGCGAATTGGTATTGCGCGGCGTAGCCAAGAACGTACATCAAGGCGCCAGTGCAAAGCAATGCAATTCCTGCAATTGGCATTCTTCCTTGCGCAGGCTTTGACTTTAGGGCGCGCCATATAAGGAATATTGCGATTGGTGGAATAAGAAACCCGTGCGAATAGTACCTGTCAGAAAGCCATGCGTTAAGGAGCCATGAGAACGCCCCGAAATAAAGCAGCGAAAGCAATGCACAAACTGCAAACGCGAAAACCCAGTCCCGTCCTTTCATCCTTCATGGTATTTCCGGGCGCAATATAACCATTTTTAGTGACAGGTGTCAGTGATTTTTAAATGCGCGCCCCGAATTTCAATGGGCGGATAACATGCGCCCAAACCACACTTTTGCGCCAAAAGCGTTTCCCGCGATTGCTATTGCGATGTTTCTTGTACAGCTTGCGCCAGCCGGAAGCGCGGGCACAGAGCAGTCCTGGCATCTCACCGACTACGAGCCCACAGGCGCAGTTGCCCTTCGTTCCATGAACAATACCAATGCACCCAAGAAAGGCACGGCAGACGTTGGGCTTGCAACAGCCGGGAGCGCCAGGATCTGGAGGGCGGACATTGCGGCATCGGCGGCAGTGGACATGAGCGGCGATTGGCAGACCAACATAGAAATATCGTATTCTAGCCAGGGCAGCGGACAAAGAACTGTTACAATCCAGATCGGCAAATGGAACGAAAGCGCCGGATTTACGCGCTGCAGCGCAAGTGGAACGACCTTGCAAATCTCGCCAGGAGAGACAAAAACGTATTGCACCCCGATGGCAACAGTGAGCCACGTGATAATGCCGGGCGATTATCTCGCATTGAAAATATATTACAACTCGTCGGCTAGCGGCGGAATTTATGCCATAACGTCAAATGCGACGGGAGACTTTTCGCCAAGCTGGATAAAATCGCCGTCTTCTTGTTCGGGCTATCCGACGCCGGAACTTCCATCTCTCGCCCTTTTCATCTCCGGAATCATCATTGCGCCCTGCATCTCGTTTTTGGGCAGGAGAAGGCGGTAACATGCGCTTTGGCGGATTTGCAATCGCACTTGTCTTGTTCTTCGCCCTTTCGGCGGCGGCGCAGACTGGCATTGGCGTCCTGCGCACCTACCACGGTTCCGAAGGAACGTTCAACCTGAAGGAAGCAATCGAAATAAGCGGCAACACAAGTTTTTCAGCATCGCTTTTCCAGAGTGAACGGCAAGCCGAAACGATAACCATAGCAAACCACGCCAGAAGCGAGATGGAAGGCGCCGATTTCCATCTGGAAGCCGAATTAACCGTATTTTTCAACAGCGGCAGTGGCGAAGAAATCCAGCAGCTAATCCCTTCGTACGTCAACCAGAGCGCCAACCAGAGCCGGCCCGAATACTACAGCGTGAAGTCTATGGCCTATGAAATCGGCAATACCGGGGCGGTCATTTCCCTAAAGCCCAAGAACAACCTCCAGGACGACAAGGATCGCAACTGCAACGGCTTCATGGAATTGAAAATATCCCCTCAGAAAACACGCCATCTTGAAGTCATGCTCCAGGCTGCAAAAAACTCGCCGGCGGGAGAATACCGGGTCAAGATAAAGTTCCTGCTGCTGGACATTTGATGCTCGTTCCCACCCGCCCCAATTTCCAAATATGCAATTGCGCCCGCAAAAAACAGCTAAATACCCCATGCCGATTCGGGTGCGCACATATTATAAATGACACTGTGATAATCGGAGGTTGTATTATGAAGATGCTTGCAGCGATTCCAGCTCCGGTTCTTCACATTTGGCTATGGGCCAATATCTGGTGTTA
>JAQUQK010000111.1:0-4285 GCA_028716125.1 Thermoplasmatota archaeon
TATATCTGCTTTGTAATCGCGGGGCACATCATGGGGAAAGGCGCAACCGGGCCGTCGCTGTCAGCGGTCTGTATCTGGATGGGTATGTCGGAAGTTGCCATGTTGACGTTGTATTTTGTAATCGGTGCCGCGGAAACAACTGCTTTTACCCTGTCGTCGACAGCCTGGTGTTCAAGAACATTTATCCCGCCCATGGAATGCCCGAAAGTGCCTATCTTCTGGCTGTCTATACAGTGCTTCACAGGGCTGTCGTAGAGCATGTACGTTATGGCATCAACAGTGTCATTGACCCTGAATGCCCAAGTGTCTGCACCGGCGCCTTCAGATGCGCCCTGTCCGCTGACGTCAAAAGTGTAAACTATGTAATTGTTCTTCGCCATGTATTGCGCCCATCCATAATACTGCTCCTTGTTAGTGGCAACGCCCTGGCAGAAAACGAGAAGCGGGAGTCGGTCGGAAAGCGGGGAATTTATGTCATAGCCTGCAGGCAGGAATATTCTCCCGCTGAGGTTCAAGCCGTTCCTGCTCTCAAAGTTGGCGTCGATGAAATTTCCCGCGTCGTTGTAATACGGGTTGCCGTATCCGGGATAAATGTTAATCGACTGCATATGAAGCTTCGTTCCCTCTTCATAATACGTCTTTGCCGCCCAGTGGCGCATGTATGGGTCCGAGAGGTCTTTTACGGTGTTTCCAACGCCAAGCGTGGTATCCGCCAAAGATATCATCTGGTCCCACGGCAACTGCTCAAGAACTGGGTCGAGCGCGGTCATCAGTGCTTCCATATTCTCAAAGTTCCCGTCCGACGGCTCTGGCTCCTGCGGCTCGGGGGGCATATTCGGATCGCTCTGCTTTTCCTCGTTTGACAGCAAACCCTCTATGCATCCTGGCATTGCCGAAGTTAAAATCATGGTGCAAGCCACAATAAAAATAATTATCCCTCTCATTGCCTTCACCTATTGCGTTTACAATATGGGTTTGCGCAATATATACTTTATTGGACGCATTCGGCTGCCGGTGCAAAAGATTGAAAAACTAGACGCCGAGTGCCACAAAAACAAAAGACATTATTCCAGTGGCCGCTGCGAGCGCAAGGCATATCCATATCAGCCGTTTCATTGCGGCGCTTTCTAGATGCGATTCGGCGGCGATAGTGTTCACCGCATTGTTGATCTTTGCCGGTGTGATGGCACTTGCCACTCCGCCTGCGATCGCATGCCCGCCGAAAATGGTAAGGAATTGACTGTCAAGGCCAAGCTTTGACGCTGCGGTGCTCTGTATCTGCAAGAACATTATGTTGGAGCTTGTTTCCGAGCCTGCAACCACTGCGCCGAAGAGCCCAAGAAGCGGCGCGAGCAGGGGGTAAAGCGCGCCAGTGCCTGCCACGACCGAGCCCACTATGCTGTTTATATTCCAGTCCGCAAAGCCGTCGATTTTTGTGAATTGGCCGGACTGTATGGCGTATGCCGAATAGCACATCATGTATGCGATTGCAAAATAAATTGCTGAAGACGCCGCAGGCTTCCAGGTGCGCTTGGCCCAAAGCCCAAACGTGTGCGCGACCTGGCGAAGATTCAGGCCGAGTATTGGCATCGAAACCAGCGTGACTATGAAAATCCAGGTATATATCTGCGAAAGCACGTTGAGGTCAATGTTGATGCCGTAAACCGTGACAACGTCAATTCCGCGTTTGATTATTTCGTGCGAGGTTGCGATTCCAAGTGCGTCCGAAAGCCACAGTTTCACTTTCGGTATGCTTATCACGAGGCCGACAAGAACTATTATTATCCATGGCGAAAGTGCGCGAAGAAGTGACATCTTGTGGTTTGCCTGTCGCTCCGGTGCAAGATCGCGCTTCCCGTGCGCAATCCTCTGGTATCCCACCATCGCAAGCATGCAAAGGACGCTCGCAATAATTCCCACTATTTCCACTGGTGTGCCAAGTTTTAGCAAAAGCAGCGTGGAACCGGAAAGCACAAGCCCTGCAACCAGCGCAGCAAGCCAGCCCTTGCGCAAGGATTGCATTCCGCCGACAACAAGGACCATTGAAAGCGAAAGCCCCACGGAAATCACCGGAAGGTATATCGCGCAGGCCCATGCAAAGTCCGGCGAAGTGAATGGGGTTGCTATGAGCGACTGGCTTGCGTCTGCCGTAAGAGTTATCGGAATTCCTAAAAGCGCGTAAGAGCAAAGCGCATTATAGCCAAGAACTGAAATTAAAACTGCGGCAAGCGGTGCAAAGCCCATTGCAACGAGTATTGGCGGAAAAAGAGACTGCGTCACAAGCCCGATGCTCGTGGTAAAAGAGCCGAAGCCTATGCCGAACAAAAGCGCCTGCTGCTCCGGGGTGTCTGCCAGCTTCTTTAGCCAGTCGACAACCACGTCAAGCGCCCCCGACGCCTTCATTACGAAAATCATTAGCATGGTAGCCGCGACCGCAAGCGTTATGCCGAGCGACTTCAGCACTCCGATGGCGCAAGCGCCAAGAACCGCATCCCAGGACGTCTTGAAGTATAGCACGGCAAGAAACGCAGTGATTCCAGCTCCGACAAACCCCATTACAAGAGCATTTCTCTTGAATTGAACCATTCCTACAAATATCACGAGCAATGGGAGAAGCGCAAGCGCAAAGCCAACAATATTGTTCGCCACAGTATCAGCCTTCAGACCTGCATCAAAAGTGAATTTAAAACAATGGATGGCATAGATAAAAGACAAAAACAAAGAAGAAGAAAAATTATCCGAATATTACGTCAGTTGCCGGGTATTCGTAGGGGTTTGCTTCAGGGTCGCCGTAGAGCGGGTATTCGAGCATCGTCCTGATGTCCCAGACCGTCAATCCATGTGCAACCTCTGGCACGCCGTTGTTGTCGATATATATCAGGGTGCGCTCGTAGTTGCTTGCGATGCCATAATATTCGTTCTTTGCCTGCATCAGCGCATTTCCTATGGTGCTATTAAAGCGCGTGAGCAATTCGATATACCTGTTCGCAAGCAGGCCGTTGCAGCTGGATTCAAGCGCCGGATATATCTTTACCTCACCCCACGAAACGCGGGTTGCGCCATAATAGCTGAGGCAGCCCGAATGCAGGAATGCGAGCGAAATATATTCGTCCAGTGCCATTCCTGCATCAAGCCTCGACGTAAGGCACGAAGCCGCAATTCCATTGCCCGGCGGGATTATCTTCCCTTCCAGATCTCTCGCATCTATTGTTATCGGATCCACGCCGCCGACGCCCATTTCGCCCCATGCATCCTCGCCGCCGTGGCCGTAATATATGAGGTAATTATTGTTGTAGATTTCCTGCTGCGCAATCGGATCAGCTGCCATTGCCGCCCAGCGGAACTTGGTGAGGAATCCGCCTTCTGTCAGGCTCTTTGCGACCTTCACGACGTCGCCTGAGTCGAAGAGTTCTATCTGAACCGTGCCTTCGAGGAAGTAGACGTTCCTTATCCATGACGTGTATCCGGTGCCGCCAACGCCGCCCACGGCCTTCTCGGCCTCGATAATTCTATCATACCCAACGCTGCGGGCCACGAGCGCCGACGCATCGCCGACGTGCCGTCCAACAATCCTGCCGATTGCGATTTCCTGCGTCAGCGGGTTTCCGTCAAAGTCACCGTAGTAGTTGTCGCTTGGCACTCCTTCCTTGGCATACTCGCCGGTTCCGCATCCACGGTAGTATTTCATCGGCATTGTCTTGGTGTCTCCGACAAGGCAGAGATAATTTGGCACCATTCCATGGCTTAGCAGAATCTGCCTTGTCTCCATTATTGCGTTCTTTGTCGTATTCACGCCATCGGGGTTCTCCCATTTCTCGCCAGGCTCAAAATCGACGATTGCGATGACTGCGTTCCTGAATGCCGCAAGAGGCGCTGCTGCCATTGAGAGGCAGTCCTGCGGGAACTTGTTTTCAGTGTGGTTGATGTTTATGTCATTGGCATTTGCCACGACGATGTAGTCGCAGTATTCGCCCTTTCCGGCGAGGAAGTTCACGAAATAGTCATTTATCTCGGAAACCGTCGCAAGGTGCAGGCTTCCGCCTTCAACTGCGCCAAGAGTTACTATCTGGATTATTCCCATCTCGCCGAGCTTTTCGCTTACTGCATCAAGATTCTCTGCATATATCATTGGCGCTCCCACGTAGGATGCCATAGGGGATGCCGCAAGACCCATTGCATAATCGCTGAACACGAATGCAGTCTTGTCCGGATTCGCAAGCATCCCTGCGATTTTCAGCGAAATTTCGGTCAAGTCGCCGGATGCAATGTTTTCCGCGCCCTGCAC
>JAQUQK010000111.1:4385-6406 GCA_028716125.1 Thermoplasmatota archaeon
CCTTGGTGTGGGTGCCATGCTGAGGGGATCTCCCCATATGCCCAGATGTCAACAGTGAACGGCGTAGTTCCACCGGATATTGCTCCCGGTTCCCAGTTGTTGAACACTTCTATTCTCAGCGTATATTCGCCGGATTCCTTGAGATTTTTCTTGCCTTCGCCGCGACTGGCATTAATATATTCCCATGTTGTTCCTGGAGAACTGAATGGCAACTTCGATGTGGGGTCATTCATCATTACATGCCCACTGCTGCATACTGCTTTGCTTCCTTTCATCAGATATAGGTCAAGATCCATATTTCCAGATTCCCAGTCTACAAGGCACTCTATTGCCTGGGCATCGTCTGTCACGTCAAGCTTGTATTCAAAAACCTGATATGTCATCGTGGGTGGTGCAGGAACCGGCCCATATTGGAAATATCCATTTGCCTGCTCCTCAAATTTCCAGTGCGCCATCGTTTCGGTTTTGTCGGTTGCGTCTTTTCCAGTCACCATGGTATCGGGGCATCTTGGCCCTTTTGGTTCCTCAGCAACGGTTTGGTTGGCGGGCGCGCCTTGCGTCGTGTTAGTTTGCTGATTTTGCTCCAAAGTTGTCTTGGAAGCCGTCGCTTCCTTCTTTTCTTCACCTATGCATCCCGTAAAAAAGGCAGATACGAGAATGCATGCCACTGCAAAAACAGTTAATGCTTTCATGTTTTCACTGCAAAAGCAAGTGGTTTAATAATTTATAAAAGTAACGATTGAAGAAAATATTGAAGAAGACGACAAAAATCAGCGCCTTCTAAGTCTCATTTTGCACGCTTCCGCTCCGAGGACTATCGGGTCGAGCGTTGGCGCAACCGGGGGAGCGTAGGCAGTTTCCATCATTGAAAGCTCGTTTACGGTCATTCCCTTAAGAATTGCCGCCGCGAATGTGTTCGTTCTGAGCGCCGCGCCTTCGCCTACGACTTGGGCGCCGATTATCTTTCCGGTTTCGTCGCAAATGACTTTAACATTAACTGGCTTTCCGCCGGGGAAATAGTGCGGGAGGGATACGCCGCGGAACTTTCCGACTATGCATTTCATTCCGAGCTTTTCAAGCGCTGCCTGCGTGGGTCCTGCCGCCGCAAGCTCCAATCCGAATAAGTGGGTTGTGCGCGTTGCAAGAATTTTTCCGGCGGCCATGTTTCCGCCCGCCGCGTTTATTCCCGCCGCAATTGCCTGACGAACTCCAACGCTTCCAAGGCCAACTGGAACTGGCTGCCCGGTCACGAAGTCAATGAACTCGGTGCAATCTCCAACTGCATAAACCGACGGCACGCTTGTCTCTGATTTCTCATTGACTTTTATCTGGCGCGTGACGCCGATTTCGCAGCCGATTGAAGCCGCAAGTTCGGTGATTGCGCGATTGCCTGTTGCAACGATGACAATGTCCGCCGGAAGTTGTGTTTCAGCGCCGGTTTCGTTGTCCTTGACGACTACGCCTTCGGCCTTTTCGCCGCCCAGAATCTTCGTGACTGCGCTGTTCAGCATGATTTTTACTTTGCTTTGCGCCTGTTCCTGAAGTATCTCGGCCATGTCTGCATCAATCATTCCAGGCAAAAGCGATTTCAGATATTCTACAACTGTGACTTCCACGCCCATGTGCTGGAGATTTTCCGCCGCTTCGAGACCAATTAGGCCTGCGCCAATGATTACTGCTTTCTTTCCCGCCTTTGCGCCACTGGCTACGGCCTTGGCATCCTCAATTGTGCGAAGGAAATTAACGCCCTGCTTGAGTTTATTCCCGGCCATTGCGCCTTCGATTCTCGGCAGGGCAGGATTTGCGCCGGTTGCTATAATTAACGAATCATATTCGAGACGGGAAGCGCCGCCTGCGCCTACAATTTCAACAGACTTTGCCGCCGCATCAATCTTTTTGACTTCGGTTTCCAGCATCACTTTTACGCGATTCTTCTCGAACCATTCAAGGGAGAATTCAATCAAATCGTCAAACTTTGGAATCACACCTGAAACCGCATAAGGAAGCCCGCACTTTGAATA
>JAQUQK010000112.1:0-2605 GCA_028716125.1 Thermoplasmatota archaeon
GTCTTTTTCGCGCCGAATAATTTTCCAAGAACAATCATCGACGGCAGCGAAAGCGAAGGCCCCGAAAGAAGCATTGCAAGCGCTGGCCCTTGCCCCATACCGCTGTTCATAAGCCCCTGAAGTATTGGGACTTCGGTCAGAGTGGCGAAATACATAAACGCCCCCACTATTGAAGAAAAGAAATTAGCAAGAAGCGAATTGCCGCCCACCGCCCACGCAATCCACTCCGGCGGAATTATCCCTGTGCTCTTTCCAGTTTCGCCAAACAAGATACCCGAAACGAAAACCCCTACAAGAAGCAAGGGGAAAACTTTCTTTGCAAGGTCGAATGACTCACGTCCAAATTGTTTTGTCTCATCCTTCGTATAGAAGAACATAAGCAGTATAAGCACTGCAACGGTCAGGAAATAAAGCGCAACCAGTTTTGGCACAATTGGAATTGCGCCGTTGGCTCCGACAAGCAGGATTACGACGAGCAGAATAAAGAAAATCGGCGTTATGTAAATTGGCCGCTGCGACTTTTCAATTTCAATTATTTTCATCTCTTTGCGCCGGATGTCTTCCTTGCGGAAAATCGCGGCCATTATCAGCCCGATTACAACGGACATTGAAATTGCGGCAACCGCCCTTGCAAAGCCGATTTCAAACCCAAGAATCCGCGCCGTGAAAACTATCGCAAGAACATTAATCGCAGGACCTGAGAAAAGGAACGCGACTGCGGGGCCAATGCCAGCGCCCCTCTTGTAAATTCCAGCGAACAAGGGAAGAACCGTGCAGGAGCAAACCGCCAATATTGTGCCCGAAACTGCAGCGACGGTGTATGAGATGATTTTGTTGGCGCCTGCGCCAAGATACTTCAGCACAGATTCCTTTGATATCATCACGGCGATCGCACCTGCGATGAAGAATGCGGGAATCAGGCACGTCAAGGTGTGCAGTTTCAGGTATTCCCAAACCATAAAGAGGCCGCGAAGCAGGGATTCGTAAACTATATTATCCATTGAACCGATACTCCTCTAGGTGCTTCAAATTAGTTTGAAGTGCATTGTGTAATGTGCCAATTCAATATAAACATTGGCATTTCAATAATATTTGAAATGACGTGATTAAATGAAGATACCTGAAGAAGTGCAGTGCGAACTGGACGCAAAGGGAGGAATAGAGGCGCTGGCTGCAAATGTGCCGGATGCAAAAACGTTGAAGTCGCAGGCGAAATTCTTCGGCGCGCTCTCCGACGAGAAGCGCCTCCGGATACTTGCGCTCCTCAATGTCCAGCCGCTTTGCGTCTGTGTTATCAAGCAGGTCGTAAAATTGCCGGATTCCAAGCTGTCATACCATCTTTCGGTTCTTAAAAACGCAGGCCTTGTCAAGAGCAAGGAAAAGAAGAACTGGCTGATATACGAGATTACTGGCTCCGGACGACAGATTTTCGGCTGATTCTTATTCTCGAATTTTGCTAATTTTAAAAAATATGGAAAAACCAAAGAAAAAGTTGGTTTTATCCGTTGTTGCAAGGTTCATATGGATTGAATGCCGGGTCTCCATAGAGCACGAATTCCTTCAGGGTGTATTCGTGGGTGCCGGTTGCTCCGTATTGCTCCGCATATGCATTCTTCGCATTCTTCATTGCAATGCCCATTGGCAAGTTGCCATTTAACATGTTCATCATGGTCATCGCGCATATGGCATTGCTTCCTCCCATGTCAAGCGGGCCGTAGCTTGGCGCCGTGCTTCCGACCGACGACCTGGTCGCGCCCATGTATGCTACGTATCCGGCGTGCAGCCAGGAAAGCGCGAATGATGCATTAATGTCAATATCATCTATCCTTGAAGTCAGGCAGGAAGACGCAAAGCAGACGCCCGGGCCGAGGTTGTATTCCGCTACCCTGATGCCGGACTGGGATATTGCGCCAGTGGGCTCTATCGCTCCGGCGGACACTATTCCCTCAGGCGAGCCGTGGACGTTGAAGAACACAAAATTGCTGCTTTCTATCTGCGTCGAGAGTATCGGGTCGTTTGCGGTTGGTCCATAGTTGCCGTATGCGGTGAATCCGCCAGTGTTCTGGAGTTCCATCTGGACTGTCAGGAATACGATTGGCCAGTTGCTTTCCAAAAGAAGGTTGCCGGCATAAACCGTTGCGGTGTCCTTCCATGCGCCCACCGACGAAAGAGAGCCGTAGCTTTGCTCAATCAATTTTGCGTAGTTGATTTCCCTGCCTACGACCTCAAGCGAGTCGGAGAGGTCCCTGCTTACGAGGCGGCCAACGGACAGGCCCAGCACGAATTCATCGTCTCCGGTAGTTCCATACATAAGATCCATCGGTATATTATCGTTGACCTCGCCGTTTACGAATGACTGCGCGAACGGGTAGTAATAGAACGGTATTGCAACGCATCCGCCGACAAGGGCCAAAAGGACGTCCTTGCTGCCCTCGGCTGCACCAATCCCCATTCCATTATCAGAGAGTAGTTTCACCGTGGCGTTAACCTTGTTCTTGATTATCCTGACGTGCGCGTTAGAGTCGTTGACGCATTTCTCGGACAGTTTTCCCGCATCGACTGCATCCTGCGGCAGCGTCCATGGCGCCTCGCTAAGGCCAAACGA
>JAQUQK010000112.1:2705-6397 GCA_028716125.1 Thermoplasmatota archaeon
ATATCTATGGAAATTTTGTATGCGGTGAATCCGTCCAGAACCGGGCAGTCGCCCACTGATACGGTTTCCTTAACGCCGAGCGCATTCAACTCATCGGCGATGGCTTTCGTGTCGTTCCCGACATAGAAAACCGGAACCGAAAGCATCGAGGCGAAAGGCGCCACAACCAGGGCGGACTTATAATCAGAAACAAGGAAAGCACCGTCGCTCTTTGTCCAGGCAAGTTTTGCAAGCTCTATCGAGAGGTTTGCCGGATCAGCCGGAAGCTTTGTTGCCGCTGATGCCGCAGTGCCGATTGTCTTTGAATACATGCTCAGAAGCTCGCTGCTTGTGGAAAGAACGGGATTGAACTTTCCGTCGCGCGCCGAAACAGTCGAGAGCAACGCAACGTCCATCGGCGTCGTGTACAGGAGCGCAATCTCTCCAAGATCATTTGTTTGCGCTGTCCACTTCTCAAGGCTCGCCGGAGCTTTTGTCGCAATATTCGAAGCCTCGTCCGTCCCCGTGCATCCTGCAAAGACGCCAAGAACCATCATGCCCACCATTGCCACCGCAAATGCAAATTTGCTTGCCTTCATACACACCACACCTTGTTTACTTGCCTAATGGAAGTAAAATAACCGATTATATAACTTTCTGAACAAAGAGAGATATTGGCGGTAATCGTGGACGTATATATCACCTGTTCGCTTTTTGGCGGCTGCACCCAAGAAGAGCAACTGCAGCGCCAACTGCAGCCAGCAGCCCGAGCATTTCGAAACCGGGCGCGTTCTTCGTTCCTGCGTTGCCAGATGCCCCCGTGTATGCGCCATTTTTCGTTATCGTGAAATACGTCGTATTGGCCACTTCAACTCCCTGGATATTTTTGGCAGATAATGTCACTTTGTACTCGCCGGGCGCTGCGCCTTCTTCCTTGTACTTCCAGACCCAGTCCAGTTTTGTAGAGTTCCCGCCGTCAAGCTGCACGACTGCCGCAGTGATGTTTGCTTCTTCGGGTTCAGACGGCCCTTCAACTGAGACGCTGACACTCTTGACGTCAACATCCTTCGCGCCGAATGGGTCGCGGATCAATGACGAAACTATTGCAGAATTGTTCTCGAAATAGCAAAAAGTTTCCATTGAAAACGGGTTCAAGACCGGCAGGAAAACGCCCCAGGGATAGTCCTTGCCGGTGGCGAATGCGAACGTTCCCACAGACTCGCCGGTGCCGGCGGTATCTACCACTACGGAAAGAACGATGTTGTCCTTAGCCGCAATCGTGTCCACCGAAGGCTTGAACTTTACCTCATATTTGGTTCCGGGCGCGCCAGTAAGCCCCGGAGCCGCCGGACCGACATCCTGCGTCTGTTCCCCCGAACCAATCACGGTCTGCCCGCTCATCAACTTCACGGAAACGTGTTCCTGGGGGCCGTAGCCGCCCGGAAGCCCAAAGGCGCCAGGCGAAAGATACACGTTAACTATGCAGTCCTGCGACTTGTCGAGTTTCAGGTCGCCCGAAAGCGCAGGGTTCAATGGCATGTTTATTGTATGTATTGTCAGGGGGGCCGAGGTTGTGGTATCCGACAGGTCCGAGTCCTTGCTGGGAAACTTGGTGTCCATAGTTCCAATGAAGTCTAGAAACAGGCCGCCAGGCGAGCTTGCATTTGTTTCGTAAGACAGATGACAGTATAGCCACGTGCCCTGCGCCGCCAGCTGGGCATCGGCGGCAGCGGCCTCTGGCGCACCAAATGCCATTGACAGCATCAGGCACGCCAACAGCAAAGATACGACGTTCCTCGTTTCCATCGGATTCACCGTTTAATCATGCGCTGCTGGAAAATCTTGCCTCTACAGGAGCGCTCCAGCAGGTTACTTTCAAGTGAAAGTCCAGGCTCGCAGTCGGGCCGCCGCAATTCGCAGCGCCAGTATATACAGTGAATTGCCAATCTCCGGCAGCATCTATCTTCTTAAGGTCCTTGGGCTTTAATAGAATTGTCTCAACGCCGCCGCCATCGTTCTCGCTGCTTATTGTCGTCCCGACCAAATCGGCTTCCATCGATCCGGGCACCCATATCGTAAGCTTGCAGTCGCCTACGGCCGATGTGTAGGTCACCACGATTTCCATCTGGGTCGGCTGGGATGATGGCGTGATGTAACCCTGATTTTGATATATGAGGGATCCCGCTCCTAAAAATATGCTCTCTAAGCCGCTCCCGTCCAGCAAAACGGATCCGTCCAGTTCTGCCGTGTAATTCTGGCCGAGATCCTGCGTTGGGGGCGTCGTGACGTTTCCGGAAGTCTCGTTTGTCGTTTCGTTTTCGCCTTCCATCCATGCGGATTCCCCTGCTTCGGTGCCTCCGACCGAAGTTTCTCCTGTGTTTCCGACGCATCCCGCAAACGCCGATAGCGCAAACAAGCCTACCGCCAACATCGCTAAAATTTTTCTCATTTACCTCACCAGCCCGCACAAAACGGGCAGCATGTGATTACATTATCGAAATATATACTTTATTGTATTCTCATCTGTAGTAAATTCTATAATATTTTGCCAAAAAGCATATTGTTTATCTACAAATTAGGACTTTACGCATAACGTTTATTCAATAATACGCGGCTACGGCTGAAAAATCTCTAAAATACGAATCGTCGGCCGAAAAAAATAAAATTTGGAAAAGACATCGCGCCAATGAACGTTCTTTTGAAAAAACGCCGTTTTTCTGATGAATTGTCGGGAGGGGCCAGCGCCGCAAGCGACCCCAATGTTCATATAACGGCATTCGATAGATTTTGTGGATGGAACTTGACTCTTTGGATATCCACATTCTGGCGAGGATTCAGGGAAACGCACGCGTTTCTTTCAGCGACATTGCCTGCGAAACCGGCGTTTCGGAAAGCACTGTTTTCGCAAGAGCAAAAAAGCTGGAGGAAAACGGGATTATACTTGGCTACAAGGCGCGGCTGGACCGGCAGCGGATGGGTGCTCCCACCACTGCAATAATGGGGTTTGAAATAAACGGAAAGGACATCTCGGAAGTGTGCGGCAGGCTGAAAAGCATTGACGCCATCAAGTATCTGTACGTAACCCACGGCATCTACAACGCCATCGCGCTAATTCATGCAAAGGGCCTTAACCACCTGCATGTTCTTGCGAACGAGAAGATCGCAAAAATAGACGGCATACTGTCAATGCAGGTCCTAGTGGTGCTGGACGTGGTTAAGGAAGACCTTTCGGTTGATCTTGACAGGCTCGGCGATGCCCGCGGCATAGCCAAAATGCCAGCAAAGGCAGCGGAGATACAGCTTGCGGCTAAGGAGGCTGGCAATTACAAAAACGCGCCAGAAAGAATCGAGGCGCAGTTGCCCCATAAGGAGAATCCGGTGCTTGACAATGTCGATCTCCACATCCTGAGAATGCTGCAAAAAGACGCCCGCGTATCTTTCAAGGAACTCGCAAAGAACATTATGGTTTCCGAAGGCACCGCATACGTGCGCATGAAAAAGCTGGTTGAGAACGGCTTTATCGAAAGATTCTATACCGATCTCAATCCCAAAATGCTAGATGAGGATGTAGGCGCCCTCATCGGAATCAGGATAAACCGAAAGAACCTCGACCTGGAGGCGCTGATGAAAAAAGCGAAGGATGCCAGGATCAAGGCAGTTTATCTGGTAAGCGGAATTTTTGACGTGGTAATGCTTGTGAAGGCAAGAAGCCT
>JAQUQK010000113.1 GCA_028716125.1 Thermoplasmatota archaeon
TGGCAGTGGACGTGGTTCGTGCCGCAGAACGTGCCGGGATTGATTGAGCTTATGGGCGGGAACGAAAAGTTCACACAGAAACTGGACACGCTGTTCTCGCAGTCGTCCGCCGTGACTGCGTCGGTTGACGTTTCCGGGCTTATCGGCCAGTATGCCCAAGGAAACGAGCCGGTGCACCACGTTGCGTATCTTTACAATTATGCGGGAATGCCCTGGAAGACCCAGGAAAAAGTCCGCCAGATAATGGAAACGCTTTACCTGCCGACAAACGCAGGCCTGTGCGGAAACGACGATTGCGGGCAGATGTCGGCATGGTATGTCATTTCGGCTATGGGATTCTACCAGGTTTGCCCGAGCGTTCCGATTTATGCAATTGGAAGCCCGATATTCGACAAAGTCGTAGTACACCAGGACAACGGAAAAGACTTCACAATCGAGGCAAAGAACAATTCCGCCGAAAACAAATACATTCAGTCTGCAACCCTGAACGACGCGCCTCTGCAAAGGGCGTTCTTCTCGCACTCCGACATTATATCGGGAGCGCGCCTTACACTTGAAATGGGGGCGCAGCCAAGCATGCAGTGGGGAACGATGCCAGTTGTGGGGTAATGTAATGAGACGGGGCGTGATATTCGCAGTTGCTGCAACTACGCTGTTCCTTGCCATTTCGTTCTCGGGCTGCGTTTCAATATTTGGCTGGAATCGCACTGTGGAAGGAAGGGAAACCATTGCTTTGAACGGGAGCGACTGGACATTTGAAAAATTTAATCCAGGTGAAGGGGAAAAGGCGAGCGCATTTTCGGGCGCAGAGGAATGGAAATCCGCAATGGTTCCCGGATGCGTCCAGGCCGACCTTCTGGACAGCGGAATGATCCCGGACCCGTATTACGGATACAATTCAAAGGAAATCCAATGGGTGACGGACTACGAATGGTGGTACGTCAAGCACTTTTCAATAGACGAAAAAAACGCGGGGTTCGACAAGCTGTATTTTGAAGGCGTCGACTATCTTGCAGATTTCTGGCTCAATGGGCAGAAGATTGGCAGCCACGAGGGAATGTTTGCACCCGTAGTTTTCGACGTCGGCGGCATTTTGGAAAACGACAATATGCTTGCAGTTAAGATCGCCCCGCCGCCTCTTGACAGGACGCTTGCGGCCGGAAAATGCCAAATGTCATACGGCTGGGACTTCTGCCCCAAGATGATAACGATGGGAATCTGGGACGATGTCTATCTTATCCGCACCGGCAAAGCATACATGGAAAACATCTCTGTGGTTTGCAGCGAAATATCAGAGAAGTCGGCGCAAGTGAAAGTGGCGATGCAAGTTTTCAGCAAAGGCAGCGCGGACGCAAAATTCACGCTTGACATTTCAGGCGCCAATTTCCAGTCATCGGCGATAAAGCATGAGTTCACTGCGGTGCTAGCAAGCGGATGGAACAACGTTTCATATAATTTCACGATTGAAAATCCCGCGCTCTGGCAGACATTCGACAGGGGCGAGCAAAATCTCTACGGTATAATAGTCCGCGCAAGCATTGACGGAAAATTGTCGGATACAATCAGCGACCGTTTCGGCGTGCGCTCTTTCCGCCTTGGCAGGAATCCGGGAACGCCGTCGCAGAACGCCAACTGGACGTTCGTCGTGAACGACGTCCCGCTTTGGATTCGCGGAGCAAACTGGGTCCCGTGCGACGCGATGTTCGGCACCGTGACAAAAGCGGACTATGAATTTTACATAAACGCCGCGAAAGAGGCGCACATCAACATGCTCCGCGTATGGGGCGGCGGCCTTCGCGAGAAGAAGGAATTCTACGACCTTTGCGACGAGGCCGGAATTCTTTTGTTCCAGGAGTTCCCATTCGCCTGCGCTTCTTACCCGGACGGCGACCAGGAATGGCTTGGCAAGGTCGAGGCGGAGGCGCGGGGAATAGTGACGACGATAAGAAATCATCCGTCAATCGCCGTGATATGCGGAGGGAACGAGATAACCGGCAGCACGACTTTCGGTGCCGGATCGTATTCTGACACGCCAAACCAGAACAAGAACTTGATGGCGGCATTGGGCAAGGTTGCGGAGGAGCTTAATCCAGAACGGCCATTTCACCCGTGCTCGCCGCTAAATGGAGACGACCACGACTGGAAAGTGTGGCATTCATATGCGCCTACCACCGAATACAGGGTGCTGGTTCCCGGAGTGGATTATTGGTCAGGCGACCCGCTGCAGTTCCCGATGTGGCCGTCCCAATTCATAAGCGAGTTCGGGCTTCAGGCGGCGCCGTCAGTGGAATCATTGAAAAAATTCATACCTGAAGAAGGATTGTGGCCAACAAGCATTCAGACCGGCTTTGGCTCTGCGTATTTCCTTCAGGGCGAGCAGATGATTTCGCCGGGCACAAACTACACCGTTGACTATTGGAATTTCCACAACGCCGACGCATCAAAGCTCCGCAGATACGCAAATCCAATCATGTCAGACCCAACCGGCGCAGGAAACAATCTTTACAACTTCGTGGAGGCATCGCAGAAGGCGCAGGCATACGGCGTCAAGACGGGCGTCGAGTATTGGAGGACGCAGAAATACAGCATAAGCGGATGCATGTTCTGGCAGCTCGACGAGCCTTGGCCTTCAATATGCTGGAGCGCAATCGACTACTACAGGCAGCCAAAACTCCTCTACGAAACGCTGAAGGAAAGCCTGTACCAGCCGGTTCTAGCAATTGTGAACTATACGTTAACTCCGCTAGTTCAGAACGCCCTGCCCGTAGTTATTGGCGACATCTTCGTGGTCAACGATTACAATTATGATCTCGGCCAGTGCACGATTAATGTGCAACTGCTTGACAGCAATGGAAACATAATGCAGAACTACATGAAGACCGCAAACATAGGAAAGGACTGCGCGGTGAAGTTAGATAACATAGTCTGGCCGTCGCCTGGCGCGGAAAAGATAAAGGCGACGATTACTTATGGAATTGAGAACAAAGCCGTCGAGAATTGGTATGATCTATCATATACAGGAACGTGATGAGATGAAAAGGATGTTTTGTGCAATGGCCGCGGCGATGATGCTTGCAGGGATTTTCGCAGGCTGCGTATTCCAGCAGGGAAGTGAAATTGCGGTCTATAAGGATCCGTCTAAAACCGTCGAGGAGCGCGTGAATGACTTGATGTCCAGGATGAACCTCAGCGAGAAGATTGGGCAGATGATGCAGCCCGACCTTGGAATTATACAGGGCAACGAGAATGAAATTGCGCGCCTGAATCTCGGTTCCGTCCTCTCGGGCGGAAGCTCCGACCCATCTACCGGGAATGATCCGCAGTCCTGGGCCAATGTATATTACAAATGCCAGAAAGTTGCTGTTGAAAATACGCGGCTTGGAATACCGATACTTTATGGCGTTGATGCCGTCCATGGCCACAGCAACCTTATAGGAACGGTGATTTTCCCGCACAACATCGGTATTGGGGCAACAATGGATCCTGCGGTTGCCGAGGAATGCGCATCCGTCACGGCTGAAGAGGTTACTGCTACAGGAATCGACTGGACATTCGCTCCTTGCGTCGATGTAGGCAGGGACGAGCGCTGGGGAAGAACTTACGAGACATTCGGAGAGGATCCGCTTCTTTGCGGAGTTTTGGGTGCGGCGGCAGTCGAAGGCTTTCAAGGCGATGCAGAGCAGCAGAAAAACATGAAGGCAAATGGCAAGATACTCGCTTGCGCAAAGCACTTCCTCGGCTCCGGCGGGACGACAAACGGCGAGGATCAGGGCGACGCACAAGTAAGCATGAAAGAGATACGCGAAACTTATCTTCCGCCGTTCAAGATGACGGTCGACGCTGGCGTATGGACGATAATGCCTTCATACTGCAGCGTGAACGGCCTCAAGATGCACGCCAATGTGGAGCTTCTTACAGACATTCTGAAAGGCGAGCTTGGCTTTGGCAATCTCCTGATTTCGGACTATGATGCGACAAAGCAGATAGACGATCCGACTGGCCAGAATTTCGATGCGGCCACTTACAAGAATGGAGTGCTCAAGTCGATAAACGCCGGCCTCGACATGATCATGATGTCCGGCAATGCAGACCAGTTCAAGACAGCACTGACAGAGCTAGTCAATGAAGGAAGCGTCCCGATGCAGAGAATAGACGACGCAGTACGGCGCATCATTACAACGAAATTCTCGATAGGGCTTTTCGAGAATCCGTACGGCGACCAAAGCAAATTATCTACCATCGGAAGCGCGGAGCACAGGGAAGTGGCAAGGCAGGCGGTAAGAGAATCAACGGTTCTTCTTGAGAACAAGGGGATACTTCCGCTTTTAAAATCCGTTTCAAAGATTTTGGTTGCAGGGCCAAATGCGAATAACATAACAAACCAGTGCGGAGGATGGACAATCGACTGGCAGGGGGCGGCAGGCACTGTCTACATAGACGGAATAAGCACCGAGGTGCCTCCGGGAACGACGATACTTGATGGAATAAAAAACGCAGTTTCGCCGTCGACGCAGGTCGATTTTGTTGAACGCGATCCGGTCAGCGCAGCAATTTCAGCCAGCAGCGCGGACGTCGCGATAGTGGTGGTCGGGGAAACCGCTTACGCCGAACATGCTGGCGACACGATAGAAACAGGATACAACACGAACAACCGCGCGGACCAAATGGCATTTGAGATGGAGGAATTTGCGAGAACCATATATCTTACCGCAGACCAGCAGGCGCTTATTGACTCGGTAGTTTCGACCGGCACGCCGACGATAGTCGTGATGGTCGCAGGCCGCCCGTTGCTTTTAGACTCGCCGCTAATCGACATGTCTACATGGGCAGCGTTCCTGATGGCATGGCTTCCTGGAACCGAAGGTCAGGGCGTGGCGGACGTTCTTTTCGGCGATTACAATCCGAGCGCGAAACTGCCCGTGACATGGGCAAAATCGCTTGACCAGATTCCGATAAACTACGACGACGCCGTTGCCGCCAATTACGATCCGTTGTATCCTTTCGGCTATGGCCTCAGCTACACGAAGTTTGAATACAAGAATCTCAGCGCGTCTGTTTCGCAGTCTGACAAAGTGAATGTGAGCATCGAAGTGAAGAACGCCGGCCATTATTCAGGAAACGAAACCGTGCAGGTTTTCATAAAGAAGAAAGGGGAGGCAGCAGCGCCGTTTGGGAAATTGCGCGCATTTGGCCGCGTTGAACTAAAGCCCGGCGAAGCAAAAACCATGCATTTCAGCGTTACGCTGGAAGACATTGCCGAGTACACGGGAACTTCGGAGCGCCTGCTTGAACCCGGAATCTACGAAGTGCATGTCGGCAGCCTCTTCGGAACATTCGAAGTGGAGACCAGAACGTCCGGCTGATTTCCGTCTTTTCATTATATTCATCACATATTTGTGTCTTCGTTCTTCATTTTTTTCATTTTCCTGTCGAACAAAAAATAAAGTCTATGAAGCCATACCATTACGTGTCAAAGGGTGAAATCACATGAACAAAAGCGCCATTTTATCGATATTTGCGATAGCCATGATGCTTACTGCGGGATTTGGTGGATTTGTGGTGTCGGCGGATGCGCAGACTCCTCACCCGAACCCGAAGGCGCTTCCAGTCCCATTTTCGGGCTGGCCGTGGTACATTGAAGACTACGTCACCGGCGGGACTGTCAGCGACTACGGCTCCCACTACGGCGTCAAGGCGAACCTCACAGACGACACATTCGGCAAGATGATGTACTACACCTGCTTCACATCTTATGTGAATGGCGAATTGGACAGGGGCGCATTCGACTTCCGCACCTCGTCCGGCTCCGCGCTTTCGGGCGCAAAGCGGTCAGTGGAATTCTCGCCTTGGGGCTGGACAGAAACCGTGGCGGGACAGGCAGGAACTGCAACGATGACCGCTGCCTTCATTGGCACGGACGTGCTTTTGATGGACTTCTACTTTACTAACCTCGGGCAGAACACCGGAATTTCGCCGGTACTATCTCTTTCAGGCGAATTTGGAAAGAAGACCGAGAACATGATGGCCGCAACTTACGTCGCATGGCAGATACCGCTGACATACGGAACGCTAAACTCGGACGGCTCGGCAACTATATACAATTTCGAGCAGGCGATAGTCACCACAAATCCGGAAGCGGCCCAGACAATGCTTTCCAACACGACGACTTACAGGACGTTTGTGCCAAGCTTCAAGATTGCAGGCTTTACGCAGAGCTCCTCAGTAGACAGATACAGTTATGAGATGAAGGGAGAGGAGACACAGGTGGCAGCAGGCGCCACAAAGCACTTCTGGGTCATAGTGGGATTCGACCAGAGCGCTTCAGGCTCCCAGTCAAATGCGCAAGCAGGCAAGTCGCTCGTCGGCTTCAACGCAACTTC
>JAQUQK010000114.1 GCA_028716125.1 Thermoplasmatota archaeon
GGCGGGCAGCCGCCGCACCCAGCGCATCCGTCTGACGACGGGTTCGTCGCCCAGATGTTAACATCGCAAATGACCTTGATCGCATTGCCAGAGCCAAGCCCCTCGATCAGCAGGGTGTATTTTCCGCCGCCGTTGCTAAGTTCAACGGAGTCCGTGCCATCGTCGGTATAAACGTTCCTAAAAACTACATTGTTCGATTCGTCAACGAGCGCAACTACTATTTCGCCAATGCCGACCGAGCTGCATCCGACTGCGTGTGAAGTGAGCGTAAGATCCATAACTATTCTCTCAGCCGTAGGAATGGACACGTCAAAATTCTTCAGCCCTCCGTTGGTCGATCCATTGGCGAACTCGGCACAGGTCGAGAAAACGGATGTGGTGCTGACTTTTGAAGCTGACCCAGCATCGCCGCAATTCGAATCGTGGCTTCCGGTGCAGTTCCCGGATTTCTTGCAATCGCCGCAGGCGGTCTTGTTTCCGCAATCCCTGCAAGAGCCGTCGCAGTCAGTGCACGAGCCATCACACTTGCCGCCGCATTCGGTATTCGACAGCGATGCCAGGCCTGAAGCCGAGCTTACGCATCCGGAAACTAGCACTGATGCCGCAATCGTTATTGCCAGAAGGCCAAGAAATTTCATGTAATCCCATTCTGCCGAAAAGGCAGCATCATTGCGTATTTGCTCTTTTTTTATAAATGTTATTGTTGTTTAAGGGGAAAAATGCCTGCGTTTTCAACATCAGTTAAATATCGTTAATCAATACGCGGGATGTTGCAGATGAACGGCCAGGAAATGCCAAAAACCGCAATCCAGCCAACCGCAAAAAGGGCAAGGCTGAAGCGCCCGGTAGCGCATTTCGTAGGCAGGAACAGGACGGTTTTTGCGATTGCACTAACTATAATGATTCTTGGCGGCATTGGCGCCGTATTGCTGATTTCGCAGAACAGAGACAATGGCGGAGATGGAACAATTGCGCCCGACTTTACGATGAAGAACGCGCGCGATGGCTCCACTTTCACTTTAAGCCAGCACCACGGAAAGCCGATACTAATAGATTTTATGGGCATAGACTGCCCTTCATGCACGAAGATGATGCCAATTCTCAAGCAGCTTTACGACCAGTATGGCGGCAAGCTTGCAATAGTTTCAGTTGACATACGCGAAGATGACTCGGAGTCAGAACTGCGCTCCCACATGGACGGCTTTGGGGCGACTTGGGCTTACGGAATAGACAAGGACGGCCAGATAAAGAAAGCGTACATGGAAGGTGGGTACTTCACGGACCCAAATGACCCAAAACAGATTGGAATTCCCGCATTCGTCTTAATTGACCAGAACGGCTATGTAATCTGGCGCGAGGTAGGGCTTGTGGCAAAGCAGGACTTCGTTTCAAATATTGATGCAGTCATTTCAGGAAGCGCTCAGGCGATTGCAGTAAGCGGGCAGAATCTTCTCATATTTTCATACCTTCTCGGCCTCTTGATGTTTTTTGCGCCATGCGCCCTTCCCTTGCTTCCTGGATACATGGGATACTATATGTCAAAGCACGGCGACAAGGCCACTGTGCCAAGCTCAATCAAGAACGGCCTTGTTGCTGCTTCGGGAATATTTGCAATATACTTGCTTGTCGGCGGCCTTACCTCAATCGTGGGCGCCGCTGCAAGCGATATTATTCTATCAATAGTTCCATTCATCGGCGGACTTCTGATAATTCTCGGAATATTGATGTTCTTCCATATCCAAATTCCGACGCAGTGGTTTTCCAATTTGGTTGGAAAGATAAAATCGCTGTTCGTGAAAAAGAATGCGGAAGATGGGCAGCAAGCGGCGGCAAAGCAGAAGGGGCTGTTCTCATACGGCCTTATTTACGGCTCGGCGTCCATGGGCTGCAGCATTTCCGTCTTCATAGGAATAGTAGCGGTTGCGCTCATGACCGGTCCGCTCTACGCATTCCTTGCGCTTGTTATGTTCGGCCTTGGCATGGCCACGCTGATGGTCGCAGTCACGGTAATTATAGGTCTTGCAAAGAGAGCAATCGTGCAGAAATTCGTCGGCGCAATCGGCGTGATGAACAAGATAAGCGCGCTCCTGCTTGTGGGCGTTGGCGCTTACCTGCTGATTGAATCGCTGCATATTTTCTAATTTTTTTTGGTTTTACAATAAAGTTTTTAACTTTCTACGGCTATTGTAGAATGGTATTATGAAAGTCAAAACATTTGAGCCAAGACGCATTGCGGCATTTGCTGTGATGGCATTTCTAGCGTTTTTGATTGCGCCAGCGCAAAGCGCGACAGCGGCCGCCGCGATTCATACAGAGATGCAGTTCTTTGTAACGCAGATATCAGACGCGGCTGGAGCTGGATTCGAGCCGCACATAATAGCCGGGCCCGGAATAGACGGGAAGGAATGGCTTTATACGGATTCGCCTACCGGGCTTGCTAGCGGAAGCGGCGGCAACCTCTGGATATCGAAAGACGGCGGGATGACATGGGCGTTTGTTTCCAAGGTTCCCGGAGGGACAAATCCGGGCGGCTCGGGAGACACTTACACCGCAATATCTTCTACCGGGACAATTTACTTTACAGACCTTTATCTTGCCACCGCGACTGTCGACACATCGAAGGACGGCGGGGCGACGTGGATACAAAATCCAATCGCATCAGTTTACGTCGCCGACGATAGGCAATGGCTCGCAATGGGTCCGACAGTTGGCGGCCTTCCAGTGTCCCCGGCCCAGACAGTTTATTTTGCATTCAATCAGATTCCGCTTGGGCTTGTGATGGTAAAAAGCTATGTCACAGACGACGCACTCGTCTGGATTCCATGCAACAACGGCATGCCAATAACGCAGAATACAGGAAGCAGGGACTACTTTGCAGTAGACCAGAAGGACGGAACGATATATTGTCCGAATGCGGCAGACAGCAGCGTTTACGTTTCAACAGACGGAGGATCAAGTTTCACGTCTTACCCGCTTGAAGGAATGTCGCAGAACATCTTTGTGAGCATTGATATCGATGCCGCTGGAAACGTTTATACCGCATGGACGGACCAGGCCGATATATACGTAGCAGTTTCGACGGACAAGGCAAAGACATGGAAGACGTTCGTTGCAACCGATACTCTTGGAACGCGCGTTTTGCCATGGGTTACCGCAGGAGACGCGGGAAGAATCGGACTTACATGGTATGAGACTTTGGACGAGGGCGACTCAAACAGCCTTGATACGTCGGTTTGGAACCTTACTGCGGCGATTTGCGTGAATGCCCTTTCCGACAATCCGGCTTTTTATATTACCACCGTTCAGAATGAAGTCCACAAGGGAACGATAAGCACTGGCGGGCTCACTGGCACTTCTGATAGAGACCTCGGCGACTTCTTCACATGCGACGTCGACAAGGACGGAAGGCTGATAATGGCTTACGGCAACGACTGGAGGGACAACGGTGAGCCGAACTCGGCCCAAGGATCGGCAGTTATGTTTGCAAAGCAGATGAGTGGCCTTTCCCTAAAAAGCACCGGGATCATTCCAGATTTCACTTTCACGCCGGCCAGCCCGACTACAAAAGACATCATAAAATTCAATGACAATTCCTCGGTTGAAAATGGAACAATCACATCCTGGCTCTGGGAGTTCGGCGACGGCAAGAACTCCACTGAGCAGAATCCGGCGCACAATTACACAACTGCCGGCACGTACACGGTCAAGCTTACGCTGACAAGCAGCGCAGGCAAGACAGATTTTATATCCAAGCAGATTGCTGTGGAGAAAGCGCAGGAAACACCCAAGAATGGATTCATTCCCGGATTTGAAGCGCTTGCTCTTGTGATTGGAGGGTGCGTTGCCTGTTTTACCAGAAAGCGAAGCCGAAGCTAAAACATGAGCCAAAGTTACGTTTTACAGCAAACCTTTTTTATACGATAAAACACTACCGGGTTGAATAACATGCAAGATGGGCAAAATACAATTAGAGGCAGGCATTTGGTGTTTGCAGCGGCTCTGGCCGTATTGCTCTCGCTGTCAGGAATCGCGTCCGCCGCGGCAATACACACGGACATGTCGTTTTCTGTGAAGGAAATTCCAAATTCCGCAGAAGGCGGCTTCGAGCCGCACGTGCTCGCGGCCCCCGGAGTAGACGGCAAGGAATGGATATACGTCGACTCTCCAACAGGTCTTGGTGCAGTAGCAACGCCAGGCAATCTCTGGGCATCAAAGGACGGTGGAGCGACATGGGAATACCTGAGCGCAAACAGGCCGCCAACAACCGCAGGATCCGGCGATTCGTATACGGCAGTTTCCTCGGAAGGATATATTTATGAAACAGATCTCTGGCTCGCCACGGCAACAGTCGAAACCTCAAAGGACGGCGGCGTTACATGGATACAAAATCCAGCCGCATCGGTTTATGTCGCCGACGACAGGCAATGGCTCGTAATGGGACCGACCATAGGCGGCCTTCCGGTTTCCCCGGCCCAGACCGTTTATTTCGCATTCAACCAGATTCCCGCGGGCCTCGTGATGGTCAAGAGCTACGTGACTGATGACGCACTCGTGTGGATTCCGTGCAATAACGGCCAACCAATAACCCAAAGCGTCGGTAGCAGGGACTACTTTGCAATAGACCAGAAAGACGGCACAATATACATGCCAAACGCCGGCGACAACAGCGTTTATGTGTCGAGTGATGGTGGATCGAGTTTCACGTCATATCCGCTTGAAGGAATGAAGCAGAACATCTTTGTAAGCGTTGACGTCGACAGCGCCGGAAACGTGTATGTGGCATGGACGGACCAAGCCGATATGTATGTAGCAGTCTCAAATGACAAGGCCAAGACATGGAAAACCCATATGATCACCGACACGCTTGGAACGCGCGTCCTGCCATGGGTAACGGCAGGCGATGCAGGCATGATTGGATTGACATGGTACGAGACGCTCGACGAAGGCGAATCAGACTACCTTGACACGTCGGTTTGGAACTTGACCGCGGCAGTGTGCGTCGATGCATTGTCGGACAATCCAACATTTTACATCACCACAGTTCAGAATGAAGTCCACAAGGGAACGATAAGCACCGGAGGTCTCGGCGGTGCGGCAGACAGGGACCTTGGCGATTTCTTCACATGCGATGTAGACAAGGACGGAAAATTGATAATGGTTTACGGAAACGACTGGAAGGACAAGGGTGCGTCAAATTCCAGGCAATCTTTTGTAATGTTTGGAAAGCAAATGGAGGGGCCGTTCCTCAAGGAATCTGGAATAGAAACAAACTTCACATATTCGCCGGCCAGTCCAGTGATAGGCGACCAGGTAAAATTCACTGACACTTCCTCGGCCGCAAACGCAACGATTTCGGGGTGGCTTTGGGAATTCGGCGACGGCAAAAACTCCACCGAGCAAAATCCAACTCACACATACTCAACTGCTGGAAAATACGACGTCACGCTGGCAGTTACTGACAATAATGGAAGGTCCGATTTGACGACAAAACAAATCACGGTAAAGAGCACTTCAGGAAACACAAACGGAGCAACGCCCGGGTTCGAAACGCTTGCGCTTTTGGCCGGCATTTTAATTGCATGCATTGCAGGAAGAGCAAAACGCTAAATTTCTCTAGGGGCGAATCGGATGGACGAAGATCCCGCAAAACGTAGCGTAAAGAAAGTTCATGAGAAGAGAGTAGTCGCAATCCAGACTGCGGGGCGCAGGCGAATAGTCGAGCTTGCGGCGATTTCGGCAGTTCTTGCCGTTCTATTGCTCGTTACGGCCGGGACAGCGATAGGCGCAGAAGAATCCCTTTTGGACTACAACCTGGTATGGGTGGCCCTAGTAGCAATACTAATCATATTCTGGCGCAAGGCGATGAAAAGCCGCAGCTTCGTTGCAGCGCATCTGATATATTGGGCGGTGATGGCTACCTTCGCCGGTTTCTTCCTGCTGTATGCCAAGCAATGGCTCAAGGACATCGGATACAAGGACTACGTTAAATTCTGGCACTGCACGGCATCGGGCCTGTTTGCGATGTTTGCAATATGGCATGCGACAATCCACTGGGACACGATAAAGGGATTTTTTGCAATTCAGCTAAAGCGCGCATCATCGGCGCTTCGCTATGCAGCAGTCTGGATCGCAATAGCGATTGGTGTTTTAGTTACCCTCACGGAACAGGGCAAGACATGGATAAACAACGACAACTACATACCTGTCTGCACTGCGACAATTTTCGCGGTCGCCGCCGCGTTCATCCTGCTTTACAAATTATCTGAAATCCGATGCAAAAAAACCGGGAAGCAGTTCAAATCCGAGATGAGCAGGCTGCTCGTCGTGAACATAATTCCAATCACGCTTTTCAAGGCAATTGGCGGAT
>JAQUQK010000115.1 GCA_028716125.1 Thermoplasmatota archaeon
TCCATGGCAGACGATGCTCTTGTCGATTGCCGTTTATGTCGGTCTTCCACTCTTAGCAGGATATTACTCGCGCAAGAAAATCATACAGAAAAAGGGAATGCCATGGTTCGAGGGAAAATTCGCGCCAAGCCTGAAATACGTTTCAATGACCGCCCTTCTAATCACGCTCGTAATTCTTTTCGCGCTTCAGGGCAAGGTCATCGTGGAACAGCCAGCCGTGATTGGAATGATTGCGCTCCCGCTTTACATCCAGACTATGCTGATTTTCGGCATTTCATACGTCGCGGCAAAGCTCATCGGCCTGCCGTATGAGGATGCGGCGCCTTCCGCGCAGATTGGCGCATCCAACCACTTTGAAGTGGCGATTGCGGTTGCAACGATGCTATTCGGGTTGAATTCGGGCGCGGCGCTTGCAACCGTTGTGGGCGTCCTGGAAGAAGTCCCGGTGATGTTGTCTCTAGTCTACATCTGCACGAAGACGAAAGGATGGTTTGCGCCAAAAGTCAAGGGAACGCCGATTGCAGCGCCTGCGGAAAAGTGAGATGATTGCCATGGAAAAAATGAAAGCCGTAACAATCGAATGGCAGCGGCTGGTAATCGACGAGCGAAAAACAACCTGTCCAAGATGCGGCTCGACAGAAAAATCACTGGATTTGGCAATTCAAGAACTGAAGCGCCTCGGAATAGAAGCAAAGCTAAAGAAGAAAACCCTGAGCCTTGCGCAATTTAGCAAAATCCCAACCGAATCAAACAGGATATTAATCAACGGCCGTCCATTGGAATATTGGCTTGGGGCGAAAACAGGCAAAAGCGCATGCTGTTCGGTCTGCGGAGACAGCGAGTGCCGGACAATTGAATTGGGCAAAAAAGTCTATGAAACCATTCCTGCAGATTTGATAGTTCGGGCTTGTGTAAAAGCGGCGCAAAAAGAGAAGGAAGAAAAATGAAAACCATCCTCTTTATCTGCACCCACAACTCGGCGCGCTCCCAGATGGCGGAAGGACTGATTAATGCACTTTACGGCGGGAAGTTCAAGGCGTTCAGCGCAGGAACGAATCCAATCGGTGTAAATCCACATGCAATCCGTGCAATGGCGGAAATAGGAATAGACATATCCGGCCACCACTCCAAGCGCTTGACCGAGTTCCTTGGAAAAAAGATTGATTATGTAATCACAGTCTGCGACAGCGCAAACGAATCCTGCCCGGTTTTTCCGGGTGCGGCCAATCGCCTGCACTGGAGCTTCCCCGACCCTTCGGCAGTGAAAGGAAGCGAAACTGCAAAAATGGATGCGTTCAGAAAGGTGCGCGACGACATAAAGAGCAAAATAGGGGAATTTTTTGGAAAATCGTAAAATTACAGGCAAAAAAGAATTAGATTTAATCGGCGGTTATGATCTGTATTCCGCCGTTCCTGTAATTTACGTTAAGCTTCTTTGGCGTCTTTTTCGTAAGGCAGGCCAGCGCGCAGTAGACCTCGTCCTCAGAAACGCCGAGAGCCTTTGCCGCGTCGGAGCCGTGGAAGTGCTTTGTGACGAAATCCATCTTGCACAAGTATTCGTAGAGGCGCTTTTCGAAATCCGTGAGTTCCTCAGCCATTGTTATCGGGGGAGAATAAAGTATGCGGTTTATAACCTTTCTTAGGCATTGATAGCGGACGCGTTTGGGTGTGATTTACGTCAAACGCGCATTCAAAGGGGCGGCGCGGGCTTTGTCAGGAATCCTTCCTGTATCGCGGACATTATGTCGCTTACTGCATTTGGATTACTAGTCTGGCCTACTGACCCCATCGAAACACCTCCAACAATAAGTGTACTCTCCACCTGTACCTGGCAACTTATGAATGCTATGGTGGCTCCTAATGTCTTGGCATCGTAAAGGCTCAGGCTGACCGCCATGAATTTTCCCTTGATATTATAGCCCGTGTCTGGCTGAGTATATGCGGACTGGTAAAAATCGACCGATGTCATTACGCCATCATATTTTCCTATTTGTATCGGCTCCTCTTTCATGCTGGCGTTGTCCACAGTCGTATAATCCCCTAGCCCATTCATGAAGCCCCGACGCATCATGTTCATTGCCTCGTTGCTGTACAGTCCCTTGAATAGAGGATATGAGTATGTATATACGATAACCATGCCCCAAGTTCCTCCAGTATACTCATAAGACTCAGTTGTAACATCACTCATTCCAGATTGCTGGAAACGAGTTTCCCTTTTAAATTCAAGATTATGCGAAGTGGCAATGTCGTGATTGAGATATGCGCATTTATACGGTTCGATCCGCATATAGCCCCACATGGACGGCCCGACGATCCACAGGGTTAGCGTAATATAGAAAAGCACTTTCAGGCGGCGCATTCCTTTCGGAGTTTTTGGCGGCAGCCTGTCAAGAAATCCTGCCATGCATATCTCAATATGGAGACGTTGCTTTTAAATTCATCCGTGGGCTGTATGCAAAACTACTAAATTTAAAACCAGATGACATGGCGATTAAATGCCAGTAAAGAACGTCGAATTGCAATCCATAGAGGCGCGCAGGTTTTCAAGGCTTGACGAGAAGCCCCAGCAGTTGCGCATCGACCACAACAGCACAATACGCAGCATCACCGAGGTTAATGACAAGGAGGCAAACATCGAATTCACATATACCTCCACATTCGGCGCCCTTGGAATGATACGCATGGAGGGCAAGATAACCTACGACGGCGACGCGCCCGCAATTTCGCGCGAGTGGGCTATCACGCACAAGATGCCAGATGCAATCGCAAGCGAGATTCATACTGCGGTAATGCACATATGCGTCCCAGAGGCCGTTTTCCTTTCGCGCGAACTGCGCCTTCCCCCGCCAATACCGCTTCCGCAGGTCAGCTTCCAGAAGCCTCAGGACCAGCAAAAGCCGAAGTCAAGCCCTGAAGTCGCATAATCAAATCATGTGAAAAGTCAGGTGAGCAAATGGAGACCGTAGTCGTTTCAATTGGCGGCTCGATACTTGCGCCCGAAGCCATCGACCCTGAATTTGTGATGAAAATCGCGAAAATGCTAAAATCTGCATCCAAGAAATTCAAGGTTTATGCAGTCGTAGGCGGAGGAAAGACCGCGCGAAAGTACATTGACGCCGGGCGCGCAATCGGCGCGGATGAATTCACTCTTGACGACATGGGAATCGCGGCTACGCGCATGAATGCCAGACTTCTGATAGCGGCGCTTGGCGAAAGCGCAAATCCCGTTCCGCCGGAAGATGTAAATGATGCCGCAGTTCTTGGCAAGAAATACGAAATCGTCGTTATGGGTGGCACGGTTCCAGGGCACACCACAGACGCAGTCGCGGCAAGCCTTGCCGAAAAAGTGGGCGCGAAGCGCTTCATCAATGCCACGTCAATCGACGGCGTTTACACTGCAGACCCCAAGAAGGACAAGAATGCAAAGAAAATTGAAACCCTGACGCACAAAGAGCTCATGGAAATAGTTTCGAAGAACGGAATGGGCGCAGGCGTGAATTCGGTTATCGACCCTGTGGCGGCGCTTATACTTTTCAGGTCAAAACTGGAAACGCTCGTCGTAAACGGCTATGAACTCAAAGAACTTGAATCCGCAGTAATGGGAAAGAAATTCAAAGGATCAATCATAAAATCTTGATTTTTTCATTCAAGCATTTCAAAGGTGGTAAAATGAAACTAATACTCCTAGGAGCGCCAGGCGCAGGAAAGGGAACGCACGCACAGCAGATTTCAGAGAAATACAATATCCCTCAGATTTCAACAGGCGACATGCTGAGAGCGGCGGTTGCAGCAAAAACCCCAACCGGCATTCGCGCAGACGAATTCATGAAGAAAGGCGCGCTTGTTCCGGACGAAATCGTGCTTGACCTTCTCCGCGAAAGGATAAAGCAGCCGGACGCGAAGAAAGGTTTTGTCCTCGACGGATTCCCGCGCACCATACCTCAGGCGGATGCGCTTGGCAAGATTACTGGCATTGATATCGTCATAAATATCGAAGCGCAGGATGAAGTCATAATCGACCGCATAGTGAACCGCAGGTCGTGCTCAAACAAATCCTGCAACGCGATTTACAACATAAAGAACAAGAAGCCGAAAAAGGAAGGAATCTGCGACATCTGCGGCTCGCCTCTTTACCAGCGCGCAGACGACAACGAGGCCACGGTTCGCAACAGGCTTGCGGCGTATCACAAGCAGACAGCACCGCTCATCGATTATTATGCGAAGAAGGGCAAGCTCACAAGCGTGAAAAGCATCGGCATAATGGAGACTTTTGATGTTCTTCAGAAAATCCTCGACGGGATCAAGCCAAAATAACAATGGCACAATCGTATTCTACTTTGCAATGGCCATATTCGGGCTTGGCGGCGGTATTGTCGGCAATTTCATTACGCCGTACCTGAAATCGCTCGGAGTCAGCGAGAGCGTCATCGGCTTTCTCGTAAGCGCAGGCGCTCTTGGGGCGATGCTCGTTTCCATGCCGGGAGGCAGGCTTGCAGATGCGCTGGGGCCGAAAAGCACGATAATTATCTACATGTCATCGGTATCGATGCTGATAGCGCTTTTCCCGGTGCTTGCGTTTCCTGCGGCCGCCATGGCAATTTACGTAATGCACAGCGCCACCCGCGGCCTTGACATGCCTTCCACGACCCCATACATATACGGAACGACGAAAATGCACAACCGCGCCAAGGGAATGTCATTTTACATGCTGACGTTCTACGTTGGCGGGATAGCAGGGCCCGTGATAGGAGGATATGTCGCAGACAATATTGGAATGCGCTACGCTTTTATCGCAAGCGCACTTGTATGCGCCGCCGCGCTCCTATCGTCACTGGCTCTCCCCTCTCCTTCCAGCTTAAATTCGGCGGCAAATGCGAAAAGGCCGATATTCAGCATTTCAGACATAAAAGAGATGTTCGCGGTTCCCGGCTTCAAGGGGCTTGTATTTCGGGGAATTGCCTTGCAGGTGCTCAACGGCATATCGACGACGGTGTTCTCGATATTCATAATATATTACCTCGGGCTTACAAAGCAGTCTGCAGGATTCGTCTTCGGCCTCGCTTCGGTCGCAGGCCTTATCACTACGCCGATTGGAGGGTTGCTGTCAGATAAGATCGGGCGAAAGATTCCCGTGGTGATCGGATGCCTGGTCGGCGCAGTCTGCTTTTCGCTCGTCCCGCTTGCATCCGCTTTCCCCCAGGAAATGCGCTTTCCCGCAATATGCCTGCTTGCGGCAGCGCAAAGCGCAGGATTTGGCCTTAGCAATCCCTCGATAATGGCGCTGATGGCCGAGACAATGCCCCAGGGACGCATTGGTACTGGAATGGGCGTTTATTACACCGTAGCAACAATTGGCTGGGTGGCGGGAGCGCCAATAGCAGGAGTGCTGTTTGAGGCGAACCCGATAATGCCATTCATGCTTGGCGGGCTTGTAACCCTCGCGTCAGTAATAATTTTCGTCCGCTTTGTGCCCGAAACTTCCGGGAAAAAAGAGATTACAAGTCCTTGAACCCGTATTCTCCAACCATCGGCACGAACATGCAGCCGCCAAGGTTCTTTTTCTCAAGTTTTGGGCCGTTTTTTATTGCAAGAATCAGGTCGGAAGGCATCCTGCCGATTGGAATCAGGATTCTTCCGCCTTCGCGTATCTGCTCTATTAGGGGTTTTGGAATTTCCGGCGCGGCGCAAGTGACTGTTATCGCGTCGTAAGGCGCAAATTCCGGTAGCCCCATCGTGCCGTCGCCGATTACTACCTTGACGTTCACGCGTCCGTCGGCTTCCAGATTCAGCGTCGCATTTTTCGCGACCGCTTCGATACGCTCGACCGAAAATATCATCCCTTTCCCGCCGACAATTCGCGACATAACGGCGGCATGGTATCCAGAACCCGCGCCAATCTCAAGAACTTTTTCCCCTGGCTTTAGCTGGAGCGCCTCGCACATTATCGCAACCATGTGGGGTGCAGAGATGGTCTGCCCCTCGCCAATAGGTAATGGCGCATCTTCGTAGGAAAGGTGGCGGATTCCTTCAGGGACGTAAATGTGGCGAGGGGTTTCGAGCATCGCTTTCTCGACGGCGCCCGTTCTTACAATCCCTTCCATTTTCAGCAATTGAACCATACGAAGGCGCAGAGAATCGTAGTCCGTGCAATCTCCGACTGAATATAGGCTTAAATTTTATATCAAACTATCCATTACACCTCGATTCACATGGGCTTCATGAGGAACAATGCATTTGCCATAGGCCTGGCCGCCACGATTGCAGGGGTCATCCTGCTTTTGCTTGGAATATGGACGATATGGATATATAAACTGCTTCCAAATTT
>JAQUQK010000116.1 GCA_028716125.1 Thermoplasmatota archaeon
GGTACGCCGACATGTTCATATTAGTCGGCATCGCGATGAGCCTTGGCGAATGGGTAGACCCTTGGATAAACATACTTGCAATCGTCGGCGTGCTTCTCACGAGCTACATGGGGACGCAGGCTCAGGCAGTCGGCTGCGGAAGGCATTACGGCGGAGTCCTCGGAAGGGCGGAAAGGATGGTTTTGCTTATTGCAGGCCCGATAATCCAGTACTTCCTGGATTCCCAAGGCAAGGGAGCGCCATTCGGCCTCGGCAATTCATTCCTCGAGTGGATTATGCTCTGGTTTGCGGTAGCTGGAAACCTGACCGCGGTTTGGCGCTTCTACGGAATCAGGAAATGGTTCAAGGACGAAGCGAAAAAACAGAGCAGCAAGCAGTAATTTTCAATTATTCTTTTTGGCATAATTTAATTATTCCTTTTGGAATTATTCTATTTGGGATAAAAATCGTTAAACCTTTTGGTATAATACGATTTTAATCAATTTGATTAAACTGTTTGGTTTAATTTATCGGGCATGAAAAAATAACTACATAAATCAAATTATAAAAAATCATAAAAAGATAAAGAATGTGGCAGCCGTTTTGGCTGCCGTGTGCTTTCGGTTGCGAGCCAACTCCGTTGGCTCTGGATGTCAGAGCGTTGCCGCTCTAACACTTACTTCTTCTTCCTGATCAGGAGCATCGCGACTGCGACTGCGCCAACGAGGAACAGTGCCTCAAAAACATAGAAAGAGGGATGATGCCATGCTACAAAATCTGGCCGAGATATTCAATCAACAGGGAGTCTTCAGCAATATATTTTCCCTTGTCCTCTCCCTTGTCAATTTGATTCAAGAATCCTTTTTCCTTCAGCACCCTTAGATTTCTACGCACTGTGGAAGAGAGTACTCCGGCCCTCCCTGCAAGATCTGCAATCTCCTTCTGGGATATTGCTTTTTTCGGCGTAAGGACCGATAGGACCTTTTGCTGCGTTTTGCTTATTTCGGAGAGCCGTTTATCAAAAATTTTTATTGCGACGTCGTTTAACGCTCTTCTGAAACCCAGTTCAAGATCTCCTTCGGTAATCCTCGTGCCCTTTGAAACTTCGACTAAATAATAACCAAATTCCTGAATGTAATACGGATGCCCAGAGCATAGCTTCAAGAGCCTTGTGACCAAACCTTCGTCGATCTTTTTGCCGGTTTCTTTGAGGGGCTGAGTCAGAGCAAGCTTTGCTTCTTCATTGTTGAGTCTTGAAAGTTGAAGCGGTTCGAAGAAACGAACGAGCGGGGCGTGTGCATCGTACATCTTGTCAAAAAGCACAGGTGCTCCTGCTATGACGAACATCAACCGGGCATTCTGTGCAACTTCCATTGACGCCGCCCTTAGAGCGAGCATAGTTTCCTTAAAATCTTCCACAGTGTCTAGGTCGTCTATCAGGATTACGATGCCTTTTTTCTTGTCCTTGATCTCGTTCCATGCATGCACGATATACTCCCTAAATGGAAACGCTGCGCTGTCCGACGACGAGAATTTCAATTCGCCTTTCAGCCCAAACAAAGTCAATGACAGACTTTCCAATGAAACCGTTTTTGATATTTTCTGAAGCAACCCCGCGCCAAATTCCCTTTGAATCTCGGCAGAAATTCCGGACACAATGTTTGAGAACATCTCGCCGCCCCTGAATCGTGCGACACAATAATAGGTCAAGAGCCCATGCCCTGCTGCAATCTCTTCGAATTTTCTGAGCAGGGACGTTTTTCCAATCGCCCATTCTCCAATAATGGCCATGTGCTGGGCAGTTCCATCTTCCAGTGCATTCAATTTCATTTCAAAGGCTTCAATTTCTCTCTTCCTGCCGGAAAAATACGGAGGAAACATTCCACTAGAAGGACTGAAAGGATTTCTTGCCATAGAATACAATAATGACTATAAATGTTTTAAATGTTACTGATGTTACAAATTTTGTAACATTGCAACCATTCGTAACATAATCTAAATTGTTAAATAAACACCAATTATAAAAAATCATAAAAAGATAAAGAATGTGGCGGCTTTTCGCCGCCCTATGTTGTCGGCTTACTTCTTCTTCCTGATCAGGAGCATCGCGACTGCGACTGCGCCAACGAGGAAGAGTGCCTCAAAGCCCGGTACGGTCGGTGCAACCTTGACGGTTATTGATTTTGCGGTTGCGTCCTGGTATCCGGTCTTGACCGCGGTTATGCTGTAGACCTTGTCTGCATCAACGGACGGCGCCTTGAAGGTCGCCTTGCCGTCAGCGTTCGTGGTCTTTGCCTCGCCGTTGAACGTTACAGTTACTCCGACGATCGGGGACACGACTCCGTTGTTGTCAACGTATGCCTTTACATCGAAGTTCTGCTCTTCGTCCACTGTGGCCGACGCATCGATAACCAGCTTCGGGAGCACTACGACCGGCTCGCTAACCGTTATCGTCTTTGTCGCGGTTGCTGTTGCGCCATCATTGTCAGTAACCGTGAGCTTTGCGGTGTACGTGCCTGCCGAGGTGTACGTATATGCCTGTGATGCCGGCATGGTGGTTCCGACGAAGTCTGCGGTTCCGTCATTGTTGATGTCCAGTGTCCAGGATGCGATTGTTCCATCCGTGTCTGCTCCGGTCATCGTGAACGTCACTGCAACCGGCTTCTGTCCGGAGAGAGTGCTTGCTGCAAGCGTGCAGGTCGGGGCTACGTTCTCTGCTGGAGGAGTTACTGGGGTTACCGGTGTTACGGGTAGTATGTCGCCTGCGATGCGTATGCTGTCCAGCGGGAAGAGGCGCATAGCGGCTGCAGTAGCTGCTGATGCGAAGTATACATTATCGCCCGTATCTAGTATTGCTACTCCAACATTGTTCGGGTTCGCATTGAAGTATGTCATTCCTGCACCTGCCGGGAAGGCAACAACGATATTCTTGTATGTATTGTAGTCAGTGTCGCCTGCGAAGACGAACGTTCCTGCCGCATAGCTGCCGCATGGGGTCAAGCGTATTGACCAAAGGATGTTAGTCGTGGTTGCGGTCAGAGCGCCTGCGCCACCAGTGGTGAGATATACGTAGTCGCCCTGGTCGTAGCCGTTCTTGTTGTTCACGTTAGCGAAAACGACTGCGGCGAAACCGGATGCAACTAGCGGTCCGCCTATCTCTACCAGATCTGCATCCGCAACAAGTGAGCCAATTGCCTTTCCACCATATGGAACTAGACGGACATCGTTCTTGTTTACGGTACCGGATGCATCCGCATCATAGTAGAACCCGTTGTCGGTTACCTCTGCAAGGGTGCCGAGGTCAACTTCCAAGACGTTAGCCAGTGCGAGAGGTACGTTCGCAGCAATTGCAGTCGGTCGGAAGTCACTTTCGCCCAGCTTTGTCTGGGTGCCGAATGCGCCCGAGCCGCCAACAAGGCGTATGCTGCAGAGCGGGAACAGTCCGCCTGCGACTGTAGCAGCAGATGCAAGGTAAACGCTATCGCCCGCATCCAATGCAACTGGCACTTTGTTCGGGTTCGCATTGAAATACGCTATGCCTGCGCCAGCAGGGAATGCGACGGCTGCAGTTCCGTATGAAATCAGGTCGCTGTTGCCTGCCATGACAAACGTTCCTGCCGCATAGCTGCCGCACTGGGTCATGCGTATTGACCATGCTGCAACGCCGGTAGATGCCACAAATGTGCCTGCGGCACCGGTGGTAAGATATACGTAGTCGCCAGTGTCGTAGCCGTTCTTGTTATTGATGTTGGCGAAAACAGTCCTGGCATAACCGGATGCAATGAGTATTGCTGCAGTCATTTCGGTGGTGTCTGCATCAACGACGAGTGTGCCTGCCGCCTTTCCGCCGCATGGGACAAGACGGACATCGTTCTTGGTAACCGTACCGGATGCATCTGCATCATAGTAGAATCCATTGTCGGTCACGACGCCAAGGGTGCCGAGGTCGACTTGCAGAACGTTGGCTGCTATTAGAGCTACTGGCGCACCAACTGCTGTCGGTACGAAGTCGCTGTCGCCCAGTTTGATCTGGGAACCGAATGCACCGGAGCTTCCCATAAGCCGTACGCTGCAGAGCGGGAACAGTGCGCCTGGACCGGTAGCGCCGGCTGCAAGGTAAACGCTGTCGCCTGAATCGATCCTAGCTGGCACTGCATTCGGGTTCGCATTGAAGTACGAAACACCAGTACCTGCCGGGACTGCGAGAACCAATGCGCCATAAGCAAGGAGGTCTGCATCACCTGCGCGCACAAGGGTTCCTGCCGCAAAGCTGCCGCACGGGGTCAAGCGTATTGACCATACTGCATTGCCGGTGGATGCTGCAAGCGCAGCTACACCGCCAGTGGTAAGATATACGTAGTCGCCAGTGTCGTAGCCGTTCACGTTGTTCACATCGGCGTAAACTGTTGCAGCATAACCGGATGCAACGACCGTCCCGGTCTTCTCTACAACATCGGCATCAGCGACGAGAGTTCCGGCGGCCTTTGTGCCGTACGGCGTCAGGCGGATGTCGTTCGCGGTAACCGTAGCGGATGCATCTGCATCATAGTAGAACACGTTGTCGGTCACGTCGGCAACAGTTCCAAGGTCAACTTCCAGAACGTTGGCTGCTGCAAGCACTACGTTCGCAGCAAAAGCAGTCGGTACGAAGTCGCTGTCGCCAAGCTTTACCTGCGAACCATATGTAACTGCCGCTGCTTCCGCTATTGGCAATGCCGCAAGCGCCATCAGGCCTATAATTGCTATGCTGAGCAGCTTCTTGCCGCCGCAGCCGCAGCATCCTTTTCCTTTCTTTTTCTCTTCCATTCAGATTCCTCCGAATTTACATAAAGCCAAATTGGGTGTTTGCCCGCACATGCGGACTCGCTCCCGTTTCAGCTTTTTACAGCTATGCCATACAAAGCCTAGCGCTCCACATGGAGTGCCGCCTCTATACGGCCTGCTTACCATAGGTGTATCTTTTTTTCCACTTATATATATTTCGGTTTCGATAACTTTTATAACATAGGAATGAATGTTCTAAAAATCGCTCCTGTTGGCTCATTCCGGCATTTGGGCGGCATTAGCGAATTGCCGAACCAAGGTTAGGCAAATTCTGGGGTATTTAAAAGAGGCAAGAAAATATCAGGTGGATAGCCGAAAACTTCCCAATTCGGCAATTGGCGAAAAGGCGAAAAGCGCCCTCGCTTTCGCCCGCGCAAAACTGGCCGCGCATTTGGCCGCAAAAAGTCCCCGAAGTTCAATAACAGTATAATAGAATATACGTGTTCAAGAAGAGAGATATAGAGGGGGCACTAATTTATGGCGGGGCGCAGATTTGGCCGCCAAAATGGAACTGGAGCCGTTCCGATTGGGATATGTGTTGGTGATTGCATTTTAAATTCGTTCAGTACGGCAAGTTCATTTTTCGGAGAATGCAAAACCCAAGACCGGATCGGCAATTGAATACAATTCTCCCCGCTTTTCAATGAAGCCGAACCTCGCCAAATTCTCCAGAATGCTCGAAAAGTTTGAGTCGTTTATCTCAATTCCTTCCTTTATTTCAAGATATTTCTTAATATCCGACCATGCCAAGGGACGCAATACAAGCGCCTCCAATACACCCCGGTATCGTTTCGGGCTCCTGCTGTTCTCGAGAAAATCATTAAACTCTTTCAGCGCAAGTTTTGATGCCGAATCCACTATTCTCTCAAGAGGCATCGCATCGTTGCACGAATGCCAGCCGTAATAAGTGAGCCACCCGACCAAACCGTCCATTTTTTCAATGGTTTTTTCAATTTCGTCCTTGCTGACTTTTGAACCCACCTGTTTGAAGCCCTCACTTAGAAATTCCACCGCCCTGTCTTTTTCAAGCCTCTTGACGCATATCTCAAAAATCGCTCTGCCGTACAATGGCGACGACGGGTCGTCCAGATTCAGGAAGTCGTAAATTACGCCAACTTCCGATCCAGTCAGGCACACAACAACGTTTCTCAAATGGTCGTAGATGTACGAAAGCAGGTATATGAAATCCACCTGTTGCAGTTTCCTTAATTCCTGTGCCTCATCTACGGCGAGAACGAGCCTTTTCTTGTTCTCACGCGCCCACTTGTCCATCGCTTCCAGGATTTCCACAAGGTCGGGCAAACTCTTTTTCCATGAAATGCCGACGGACGCGGTGGAAACTTCGATTCCTTCGATGTTTTTCAGTGTGTTTCTCAACTTCTGAACGATCTTTTCGTTCTTCCCGAGGAAATCTCTGATTGCTTTTGAAAATGCCTCCGCAAACGTCCTTTTGTTCACCATCCCCTTCCTCC
>JAQUQK010000117.1 GCA_028716125.1 Thermoplasmatota archaeon
CCGATTCCGTCTTTGCTTCAATCGAAACAACGTCTTGTTTTACGTTCTCGTAGATTTCCACCGCTTCGCTTTCTCCGCCGTCCGCGTAATCGCGTTCAAAGCCCATTAAATTTTTAGCGCGGCCATGATCGCTTCCAAACGCATCCTGGCACACCGCAGATGCGCAGGGCGCGAAAAGCAGAAGCGCGATTATGAAGGCAGGAAGTTGCTTCATTGCACCACATGTAAAGAATATGGCGTTTGTATATTACTGTTTTGGATGGAACGTTGAAACGTTCACGAATTCCAAATTTGGGAATTCAATGAAAAATTCAGTAAAAAATCAACAAAACATATAATAACTTGCAAGATACTCGCATTCTGATTCCAATGGATTTCAAGGCAATTTTCGGAATGGTGGCAGTGGGGCTTATGCTTTCGGCAGGATTTGCCGGCTGTATAGGCGGGAACACGGAAGCGGAAGCGTCGGGATATGAAACAGGCGTTGCGGAAACTACGCAAATTCTGGCATTGGGCAGCGAACCATCCGGGTCAGCAGTCCCTGTTGTGGCGTCTGATGCATCCCCGTTTTACGCGCTAATCGCGACCCCTCTGGCATGTAAGTATGAGAACGGAGCCGCTGTAATGAAGCCCCTTCTTGTAAAGAACCTGACTTCTCCATCAAGTGCAATAACCGATTTGACTGAAGGCACGATGGCCGATATGCTTGCGGGAAGCATCTCACTTGGCGCCAAATCCCCAACCGAGGAGTCGCTCGAAATCGCAAAATCAAACTGGAAGACCGCCGAATGCGTTATAATTCTTGAAAACTCGCAGGAAGGGTACAATCTCGGCGTCGTAATCGCGCCGGCTGCATCTTACCTGAACATACCAATAATCGTCATTGACAATATGACCGATGCCGTGGCAGATGCGCTCAAGGCCCTTGGAGCAAAGAGCACAATAGTTTGCGGAAATGTCAGCGGCTACGGAAACGTCCTTCGCATAAAGAACGCAGACGAAGCAATTGACTTCGCAACCGCAGCGGCGCAGAAGAACGGCGGAGTAAAATACGTCGCAATGGCAAACCCGCTCGACACAACAAAATACACGGTCCTTGAATCCAACAAGAGCAGCTTCACAGGCGTCGTCACAAAGAATCTCGAGGGAGCATCCGTCCCAGCGGCGGCATCGCCTGACTCAGACGCGTTCCCGAAGCACGAAGTAAAGATACCGGATGGGTGGGACAAGGCAATAGTCAAGTTCACTTTGAAATACGACCTCTCGCCTGATTGGGACGCAACTGGCGACATAGTCCAGGGCTACCTTTACTCAGTGGGTGCGGACGGAACAGAGACAATGGAAATCTACTTCCGCTCGCCAGGCGGCAGGCGCGAAGGCAACCAGGTCATAGCAGACTATCTCGTGCCGGCATTCCACAAGGGCGGAACAACCCAGCGCTGGTCAATGCAGGCGTGGATTCAAAGCCCGGTTGACGCGGCTGTTGGAATAACATACTATCTTGACGTCGAAGTGCAGAACGTAGACACGATGGTTTATCCGCTCATGCCAGGAATTTCCTCAATGGCCCCGTATCTCGCGGCATGCAGGAACGGCGTCGTTCTTGCGAAGCCCGATTTCGCCCTGCAGAACCCGACATACATCGGATGCGTTGACTGCGGAGAGCCTGCATACGACAGCGAGGCGGTAGATCTTGCAGACCTGAAAGCGGCGGCAGTCCACCACGAACTCAACAAATATCTTGCAAAGATTGCGGCAATGCCATACAGCGAGACCGACGCGGCGACATGGACAGAACTTGCAAATTACTATTACGACAAGAACTTCCCTGTGGCGATAGTTGCGGACACGAATATGGTCCCGATGTATTATTTCGGCTCGGCAGACCCGACTGAAGGAAACGGACAGGCGACAGACGTAATATACCAAGACATAGACGTCGACCCTGAATCCTGCCCCTCAGGAATGAACGACAATCGCATGGAACTTTGCCTCGGAAGAGTTACTGGATGGGACGTTCAGGACGTTTCCGCGCTCATTGCAAGGTCGGTATTCTACAACAACATTATTGATAAAGTTTCGACCCCCGCAAGCGCGGCCCTTGCATGGAAAGACACATCGTACACGTTCATCGGCGGAGCAATCCCAATAGAGGGAATGATAACAAACGAAGCTCATATTGACATGGTGCTCGCGCAGGACGGCGGCTTTACCACAATAAGCACGCTTAATGCGCCCGGCGGAAGCGACACGACCGGAGCAATCATCCAGCAAAGCTCCAATTACATCTGGGGAGGAGCGCACGGCTTCTACTGCTGGTATGCAATAACCATGGCTGGCGGTCTTGTGGCGCACGCGCAGGACCAGGCAAGCGTATTTGACTGCGTTCGCGTAAGGGAAATGACATTTGGCCCTAGTGTTCACTTCATGGTCTCATGCGTCACCGGAAGAATAGACGGCCTTTTGCCGCAGAACTGCCTCTCGCAGGCGTACCTGCACTCTGGAGAAGTGTGCTACATAGGCGCCACTCGCAGCACATACGGCCCGATTGCCCCAATGGACCTTATAGTGACCCAGGCAGGCAACAGCATGGGTGGGACGATGGCGGTGGACTTCTTCACCGGCCTTTGCGCAGATGACAAGCCTCTCGGACTGGCGTTCCGCGACGCAAAGAACATCTACTTTGAGAAGGAAGGCGACGAGATGATATACGGCCACTTCGTGATGTTCGGAGACCCGGCCCTGAACACATACGAGCCGAACAACGCATAAGTGGCAGTAGTTGGCGCCGCACGTCGGCGCACTCACTTTCTCTATTTTTTATTTTCTCAGACAGGTTTTAATTGCATACGCGATGTGGGTGCTCAAATGCCGCAGTTTTCGAATGAACAGCTTATAGACAAATGGGAAAAATTCCTCAATCTCTACTGCAAAGAGAGAGTAATAGAGGCAGTTTCAAAATATCCAGAGATAACCAGCATATTCGTGAATTTCTTAGAGATAGACCAGCACGACCCGGCGCTTGCCGAGTATCTTCTGAATCATCCCAATAACGCGATTTATACAGCAGAAAAGGCAATACTCAACATGGACATGCCAGTTGAAGAAAAGCCGCACCTGAATTTCCGCGTCAAGAAGCTCCCCGACAACCAATCGGTAAGAATAAGGAACCTTCGCGGCCCGCACATGGGAAAATTCATTTCCATAGAATCAAGCATAGTCAAGAGGACGGTGCAGGTAAAGCCCAAGATTGAGGACGCGGCGTTCCAGTGCTCGCAGTGCGGCGCAATCATCCAGATCCCCCAATCAGACTCCGAACTTCAAGAGCCGGTGATGTGCTTTGCGGAGCAGGGTGGATGCGGGCGCAAGACAACATTTAAGCTTCTCACAGACCAATCCGTGCTCGTCGACAGCCAGAAGATAGAGGTTCAGGAAAAGCCGGAAGGGTTGCGCGGGGGCGCCCAGCCGCAAAGGCTCACTGCATTCATAGAAAAAGACCTTGCGGGAACGATAAATCCCGGCGACCGAGTGGTGCTAAATGGCGTTCTTATAGGATATGTCAGAAGGGCGGGCAACATAAAGCAGCGTGAACTCAACATAGTTTTCATAGTAAACAGCATCGAAGTAAAGGAGCAGGCATTCGAGGAAATAGAAATCTCGCCTGAAGAAGAGGCAAAGATACTCGAGCTTAGCAAGGACCCAGGCATATATGAGAAGATAATCGACTCAATAGCGCCAGAAATATACGGCCTTCGCACCGAAAAGGAAGGGCTGATGCTCCAGATGTTCGGAGGGGTTGCAAAGGAGCTTCCAAGCGAATCCCGCATAAGGGGGGATACACACATCCTGATGATAGGTGACCCCGGCACTGCAAAGTCCATGCTTTCACGCTACATTTCAAAGCTTGCGCCGCGCGCCGTCTATACATCAGGCAAATCCAGCAGCGCCGCAGGTCTTACTGCTGCCGCGGTAAAGGACCCGTTTGGCGAAGGCGGATGGACTCTTGAGGCAGGTGCGCTCGTCCTTGCAGACATGGGCTCGGCAATTGTTGATGAGTTGGACAAGATGTCGGCCGAAGACCGCTCCGCGCTCCACCAGGCAATGGAACAGCAGGAAGTCTCGATTGCAAAAGCAGGCATAACCGCCACCCTGAAAACAAGATGCTCGCTTCTTGTAGCAGCAAACCCAAAAACGGGCAGGTTCGACCAGTCAGTCCCAATAGCAGACCAGATTTCAGACGTATTCCCGCCAACGCTTCTTTCGCGCTTCGATTTGATTTTCATAATCACCGATAAGCTCGATCCGGGCGAAGATGACAAGCTTGCAAGCCTCGTGCTTTCGTCCCACAGGAGCGGAGAGATAAACAGCCACGTGAAGAGAAATGCGGATGGAATGTTCACGCAGGAAGAGGCAGATACGGCAATGCGAAGCATCAAGCCCGACATGATGCCTGACGACATCAGAAAGTACGTAGCATACGCGAAGAGAAACTGCTTCCCCGTAATGACGCAGGAGGCGATGGACGCGATAAAATCCTATTATCTCAACCTCCGCAGGCAGGCAAGAGGCCAGAGCGTTCCGATGACTGCGCGCCAGCTCGAGGCATTCGTTCGTCTTGCCGAGGCAAGCGCGAAGGTCAGATTCTCGGGGGTTGCAAATCTTGAAGACGCCCAGCGCGCAATCCGCCTTGTCGACTACTGCATGCGCAACATCGGATACAACAGGGAAACAGGCACTTTCGATATAGACCTGGCATATACTGGCGTATCTGGCACCCAGCGCGGAAGGATAACCGAAGTGCTTGCAATGATAAAGCATCTTTGCGCCGAGCATAAGGAAGGGGCGCCGCGCGAACTTATCATATCTGAAGCCGTGCGCAGCGGAAAAGCGGGACTCAACGAAATAGAAGTGGCGAAGATAATCGACCGCCTGAAAACCGAAGGGAGCATATACCAGCCGTCGGCTGCAAAGAACATGTATCGGCTTACAAGCGACTGATACGGGATTGTGATTTTATGCATATGGAAGCGCAATGCGTGCCATGCGTTCTGAACAGGATAGTTTACGAATGTTCTCTTGCGAAAGTTAGCAAGAAGAGGAGCGCAGAAATCTTAAAGGCGTGCGCAGCCGTCGTCGGGCGCGAGTTCGGCTATGGAAAGGCGACTGCTGAAGTTTCAACAAAAGTTCACCGCCTTGCATACAAGATGATAGGCAAGGATCCATACGCCGGCGTGAAAAAATTGAGCAACGAGATTGCGCTTGAGTTGATGCCGAAAGTCGAAAAAATCGTTGCCAACTCGAAAGACCCGCTTAAATCGGCAGTGCTTGCGTCAATAATCGGGAATTCAATGGATTTTGGAATAATCGGCTCCAAATATACAGGGCCGGAACACTTGCGCCACGAATTCGATACGATGTTCAAGGAAGGGCTTGGCGTTGACGACGTCGAGAAAATGAAAAAATACATGAAGCCCGAGGCAAAAATTGTGCTTGCGACGGACAATTGCGGCGAAATCGTTTTTGACAAATTGCTTGCGCAGGAAATCAAGAAGTCGGGCGCATATCTTACAGTTATCGTAAGGGGCGGAGTAATTCTCACTGATGCCACAAGACAGGACGCGCTCGCGCTTGGATTCGACAAAATTGCAGACAGAATTCTTGACACAAACCACAAGGGCGGTATCGCAGCCGTAGGATTCTCTTTTAATGAGATAAAGCCCGAAGTGAAAAAGGCGCTTGCCGATGCAGACCTTATTGTTTCCAAAGGAATGGGCAACTACGAGGCATTTGAAAACTCGAAATACAAGCCGATAATCTTCCTGATGCGCACCAAATGCGGCGTTGTTGCAGAAAGCATTAATTTGCCGAAAAACATTAACGTGGCGAAGTTAATCGAATGAGCGTAAACCTTGACATCCTGCGCGCAATCAACGGCCTTTCCGGAAATCCATTCTGGGATTTGTTTTTCATAATTGTCGCCATCGTTGGTGATTTTCTAATATGGACATTCGTAGCAGCGCCATTTTTATTTTTTAGGCAGTGGCGCAAAACCGCAATTCTCTGGATTATTGCATCGTGCGTCGCAGGACTTTTGACGCTGGCACTGAAGGCGATTTTCGCCGTGCCGCGACCATATGAAACATAT